>NZ_JBIUSS010000017.1:0-230908 GCF_044741445.1 Kitasatospora sp. NPDC088160
AAGTCGACGCTGACGTTGTCGAGGGCCACGACGCGGGTCTCCCCGTCCCCGTAGACCTTGTTGAGGCCGGTGGCGCGGGCGGCCGCCAGGCCGGTACGGACGGCGGTTGCGGGGGTCGTCACGGGGGTGCTCCTGAGGGCGGGAACGGACATTCGGGGTTCCGTTCCATCCTCCCAATCCGTTCGAGCGCGATGCGTATGTCCCGAGGAGGGGCGACCCCCGCCGTCTCGGCGGCTCGGCGGGGGTCTTCTCCTCCTCAGGTATGACACCGACCCCTGAGGACCATGGTCCCCGTGCTGCGGACGATGGTCCCGTGCTACTCCACCGCGACGCCGAACGCGCCCGCCAGCCCGAGCAGACCGTTCGTCACCGCGCGGCCCGACGGGCTGAACTGCCAACCGTCGCCCGCACGCTGGAACGAACCCATGAGCATCGCGCTGTCCGGCACGCCGCCGGTGCCGGCCGCCCACTCCACCGGACCGGCCGCGCCCGGGCCGTACGTCGCCGCCAGGGCGACACCGTGCACGTAGCCGAGCGGCAGGGCCCGCGGCTCCTCCTCCTCGGTGGAGACGGCGACCACCACCTCGTCCACCGTGGCCGCCAGCCGCTCCAGGTTCAGGGTCAGCCGGACCGCGCGGGCCGGCTCGCCCGGCACCGAGTGGGTGGGGTGCAGCCGCACGGCGCCGTCCGGGTCCTGCGGGTTGTTGAAGAACACGAAGTGCTCGTCGCTCAGCACCCGCCCGGCGGCGCACAGGAACGCGGTGACGTCCAGCTCCACCGCGTCGCCGCCGGCCGTCCGGCTCTGCCAGCTGACCGTCAGGCTGCTGTGACGATCCGTCGGCGCGGCCGCCGGCGCGGGCTTCTCCTGTTCCGCGGAGCCGCCGCCGAGCCGCCCCCGCAGCCCCTGCTCGGCCAGCAGCTCCACCAGTTCCGGCCCGCTGACCAGCGTCAGCGGCTTCCCCTCGATGTAGCTGTACGAGCCGCGGCCGAAGCCGGCGGTGGTCACCAGGATGCCCTTGTTCGCCCCGTGGTGCCGGACGGTCGACTCCAGGTCGCGCACGGCCGTCGGGGGCACCGTCTTGCGGTAGCGCTTGGCCTGGATCACGATCTTGCCGCCGGTCACCGGGTCCAGGTCCTCGGCGACCACGTCCACCCCGACGTCGCCGCTGCGGGCCGTGGTCATCACCCGGAAGCCGCGCAGCCGGAACAGCTCGGCGATCAGCTCCTCGAACTCGATCGGGTCCATCTCGAACAGGTCCGGGTCGCCGTCGCCGCCGTGTCCGGCCAGGCTTCCGCCGACCGTCTCCGGCAGCCGGTCCGGCCGCACCTCGTCCAGCCGCTCCGGGCGCGCCGACAGCTTGCCGCCCAGGCCCTGGAAGCAGTCCACCGGCGCCACCCGGTCCAGCGCCAGCCCGGCGAACTCGGCCCGGGAGGCGGTCAGGGTGGACAGGAAGCGCTCCGCCTCCCGGCCGGTCGCCGGGTCGATGCCCAGGACGAAGCCGTTCAGCACCACCGAGTCCAGCATCCCGTCCCGGTCCGCCCGGAACAGCTCCGCCGCCAGCCGCAGCGCCGACTGCGCCAGCACCTCCCGATACAGCGCCTTGCGCTCCGTCGCCGGGCGGGCCACCTCCGCCTCGCGGTCGTCCGTCTTCACGTACCGCACCCGGCCGGCGGCCGGCACCACGTCCGGGCCGGGCAGCTCCCAGTTCACCACCAGCTGCCGGGTCGACGCCTCCCAGGCCGCCACCAGCCGGTGCGGGAAGCCCTCCGGCCAGGCCGCCGAGGCGTACAGACCGGCGGTGAAGTACTCCTGCACCGCCTCCGGCTCGCCCGCGCGCAGCCGCCGCAGCAACTCCTCGGTACGGGCGGCGCGGTCCTCGTCCTGGCGGCGGAACTGCGCCGCCCAGGCCAGGTACTCCTGGTGGTACACGGCCAGCCGGCGCTGCCGGTCGGCCTCCTGCGCCTGGGCGGCGTACCAGTCCTGCTCGAACCGGGCCCGGGCCTGCGCCAGGTACTGCTCGTACTGCCGCCGCACCCCCGGATTGCGCGCCTGCACCTGGTCCGGCGGCGGCACGTGGTACTTCGGGCCGCCCTGATCGGGCAGCTCCACCGGCCGGCCCAGCGGGCCCGGGTCGAACGGCGGCACCGGGCGCGGGGCCAGCAGTGCCTGCGGGCCGAACGCCGGCGCCGCCAGCCCGGCGGCCAGCAGCCCGCGCAACTCCTCGACCCGGGCGTCCAGTTCGGCCGTCAGCCGGGCCGCCTCCGCCTCCCGGGACTGCTGGTAGGCCCGCTGCGCCTCCCGCTCGTTGCGGGCGGTCGCCCGCTGCTCATCCCGCTGCTCGCGCTCCAGCCGGCGCTGCTGCGCCGCCTCGGCACGCCAGCGGGCCTCCTCCCGGCGCTGCTGCTGCCGCTGCGCCTCCGCCCAGATCGCCAGCACTCCGTCGTTCCGCCGCCCCGCCACCGTCCACCCCTTCATTGCACGCCGGACCGGTCGCGCCGCCCACCTCCCGGCCGCGCCGCCAACCGCGCCCGCAACAATAGAACGTGAACACCCCACCGGGCCAAGCCCCGGGAGCAGCGCGGCTGCACTGCACCGGTCAGTGCACCTGGGGGGCGTCCTCGGGCCGGGCGTGCCAGCGCCAGTCGGTGCGCAGCGGCCGGCCGGGCAGCGGGGTGCGGCCGGTGGCCCACAGGAGGGTCGGCCAGGGGGCGTCGGCGGAGGTGACGGGGACGTCGGGGAAGAGGCGGGCGAGGACGCGGCGGCAGAGGTCGGCCGGGGGGTCCCAGGGCAGGCCGAGGCCCTGGGCCACGTCGTGCAGGTGTACCAGCGTCTCGACCAGGCTCATCGCGACGAACCCGGCGGGGTCGGCGACACCCCACGGGTGGTAGGCGCGGACCTCGGGCGTCGCGGCGCGGGCGATCGCGACCATCAGCCCGCCGCTCGCCTCCAGCACCTCGATCAGCCCGTCGGGCCCGCTCGCGCGGTCGGCGCGGACGAAGTTGTTCGGCCCGCCGGGGAAGCGGCGCTCGGTGGCGAAGGGGACGTACCGCTCGCGCGGCGGGGCGGCCGGGCCGAGCTGGGCGGCGTAGGCGAGCAGGTCGTCGGCGAGGTGCTCGACGGTGGTCCAGCAGTCCCAGGTGACCGTTCCGGCGGGCTGGGACCAGTCGGCGTCCGCGGGTGCCGCGCGCAGGGTGGTGGCGGCGAGCCGGAGGACGAGCGCGAGGTCGTCGGCGGTGACGGGGGACTGGGCGGCGGTGTCGGCGGCGTCGGCGGGCTGGGCGGCGGTGTCGGGCGTCATGATCGCGGAGGCTAGCAGGGGGCACTGTCAGGGGGAGCACTGTCAGGGGTGGCGGGTACTCTGCACTGGTTCGAGAGGGAGGGATGCCCGTGACGATCGCACCGCAGCACCCGGACCGGCCCGCCGGCTGGGTCTCCACCGGGCTGAGCTGGCACGAGGGCCGCGCCCTGCTCGGCGCCGTGCGCGCAGGCCAGGCGCACGAGCGGGCCGTCACGCCCGGCGCGGAGGTCGGCTGGCTGCTGGGCGGGCCGCGCCGCTGCACCGGCGCCTGGCTGGCCGGGGCGGCGGAGCGCACCCCGTGCCCGCACCACGCGGTGATCGCGCCGGACGGCGCCGCGGTGCAGTGCCCGGCCTGCCAGAGCGTCGACCGCGGCCTGGCCCTCGCCCGGGACCAGATCCTCGACGACGGCCGGACGTACCTGCTCTACCTCGCCTGGTTCGGCGACGGCCTGCTGAAGGTCGGCCTGACCGCCGAGCAGCGCGGCGACAGCCGACTGCTCGAACAGGGCGCACTGGCCTACGCGTTCACCGCCCGGGGCGGGCTGCCGGCCATCCGGCGCGCCGAACTCACCGTCGCCGCCTCCGGGTTGGCGCGCGAGCGGTTCAAGGCCAGGCTGAAGACCGAGCACTGGTGGGCGCACGGCGACGAGCCGTACCGCCGGGCCGTGCTGGCCGAGGCCCGGGCGCAGGCGCACCGCTTGCTGGCCGGCCACGCGCTGGAACTGCTCGCCGAGCGCCCGGTGGTCGACCACGTGGCGCGGTTCGGGCTGTCCGACGGCGCCCCGGAGGCGTACCGGCAGGTCGGCGGCCTGGCCGACGGGGCGGTGATCGCGGGCACCCTGCGGCCGCCGGTGGGCCGCCACCTGTTCCTGGACCAGGCCGACGGCTCGGGGCCGCTGCTGCTGGACACCCGGCTGCTCACCGGCTGGACGCTCGCGCCCGTCTCCGGCCGTCCGACGTCCGGGGTGGCCCTGGAGGAGCGGGTCCGCCCGCCGGAGCCGGACACCCAGGAGGCGCTCTTCTAGAGCGGGCCAGGGACGCCGCCGGGCTGGGACGGTCCCTCGCGAGCGCGAGCGCGAGCGCGGGGGCGGGGCTGAGGGCTCAGCCCAGCTTGCTGCGCACCCCGCCCGGGCCGGAGTGGGCCCGGCGGGACAGCGGCGGCCGGGACGGGCGGACGTCGGCGCGCGCGACGGGCTCGCCCTCGGCGGTGCGCCGGGCGAGTGCGGCCCGGGCGGCGGCCAGGGCCACGCGGGTGAGCAGCGGGTCATCCTGGACACCGGCGGACCGTTTGGCCGCCTGGCAGCGCGAGCACCAGATCGGGGAGGCGGGCCCGTCCGGGTACGCCATGCTCTCGGGCGGAAGGTAGTGTGCGCCGCACTCGACACACTCGAAGACCAGCCTCATCCGGCGATCACCGTCCCGGATCCGTGGCACCGACCGCAGGGCGACCAGAAGGTGTGGATCCTCGGCACCATGCTCCCTTCCTCGTCCCGTTCGACCGTGGCTTCGGTCTTCTGGGTCCCCCCGGACCCGCCGCAACCGGAACAGGACTGAACCTCGGGCATATGCCGTCCTTCCGTAGCGGAGCACCACGGTAGCGCGAATTCCCGGGTGCGGGCGCGGGACCTGACGATCCACCACCCCTCGGAGGAGCGTGCGAATGCCCCGTACGCCCCACTGCACGCCGTCGGCCCCGCGCCCGGGGGCACGGGGCCGGTCGGCGTGGCCCGTCAACCGCGCGCGGCCCGCAGGAATTCGCGGTTCATCGCGGCGATGCTGGGCAGCGGGATGCCCTTGGGGCAGGCGGTGGCGCACTCGCCGGTGTTGGTGCAGCCGCCGAAGCCCTCGGCGTCCATCGCCGTGACCATGTTCCGCACCCGGGAGGCGCGCTCCGGCGCGCCCTGGGGGAGCACGTTGAGGTGGACCACCTTGGCGGAGGTGAACAGCATCGCCGAGCCGTTCGGGCAGGCCGCCACGCAGGCGCCGCAGCCGATGCACTCGGCGTGTTCGAAGGCGGTGTCGGCGGCCTCCTTGGGGACGGGCGTGGCGTGCGCGTCGGGGGCGCTGCCGGTGGGGGCGGAGATGTAGCCGCCGGAGCCGATGATCCGGTCGAAGGCGGAGCGGTCCACCACCAGGTCCTTGACCACCGGGAAGGCCGCCGCCCGCCACGGCTCGACGTCGATGGTGTCGCCGTCCCGGAAGTGCCGCATGTGCAGCTGGCAGGTGGTGGTCCGCTCGGGGCCGTGGGCCTGGCCGTTGATGACCATGCCGCAGGCGCCGCAGATGCCCTCGCGGCAGTCGTGGTCGAAGGCCACGGGCTGGTCCCCGCTGGTGATCAGCTCCTCGTTGAGGCTGTCGAGCATCTCCAGGAAGGACATGTCGGGGCTGATGCCGCCGACCTGGTAGGTCGTCATCGACCCGGGGGCGTCCGGGCCCGGCTGGCGCCAGATGCGCAGGGTGAGGTTCATGCGTAGCTCCGCTGGGTGGGGTGGACGTACGCGAAGTCGAGGGCCTCGCGGTGGAGGACGGGGGCGGTCCCGGTGCCGGTGAACTCCCAGGCGGCGGCGTAGCCGTACTCCTCGTCGCGCCGGGCGGCCTCGCCGTCGGGCGTCTGGCTCTCGGTGCGGAAGTGGCCGCCGCACGACTCGGCGCGGTGCAGGGCGTCCAGGCACATGAGTTCGGCGAGCTCGAAGTAGTCGACGAGCCGGTTGGCCTTCTCCAACGACTGGTTGAGCTCCTGCCCGGTGCCGGGCACCTTGATCCGGCGCCAGAACTCCTCGCGCAGCTGCGGGATCCGCGCCAGGGCTCGACGCAGTCCGGCCTCGTCGCGGGCCATTCCGCACTCGTCCCAGAGGAGTTCGCCGAGTTCGCGGTGGAAGGAGTCGGGGGTGCGGTCGCCGTCCACCGCGAGGATGAGGTTCAGCCGGTCCTCGACCTCGGCCTCGGCCTCGGTGACCGCCGGGTGGTCGGCGGGGACGGCGGGCAGCGGGTTGCGGGCCAGGTAGTCGTTCAGGGTGGGCGGCAGGACGAAGTAGCCGTCGGCGAGGCCCTGCATGAGCGCGCTGGCGCCGAGCCGGTTGGCGCCGTGGTCGGAGAAGTTGGCCTCCCCGACGGCGAACAGGCCGGGGACGGTGGTCTGCAGGTCGTAGTCGACCCAGAGTCCGCCCATCGTGTAGTGGATCGCGGGGTAGATCCGCATCGGGACCCGGTACGGGTCCTCGGCGGTGATCCGCTCGTACATGTCGAACAGGTTGCCGTACTTGGCGGCGACGGCGTCCCGGCCCAGCCGGCGGATGGCGTCGGCGAAGTCCAGGTAGACGCCCTGCCCGCCGGGGCCGACGCCGCGGCCCTCGTCGCAGACGTTCTTGGCGGCCCGGGAGGCGATGTCGCGCGGCACCAGGTTGCCGAAGGCCGGGTAGATCCGCTCCAGGTAGTAGTCCCGCTCGTCCTCGGGGATCTCGGCCGGCGGCCGGGTGTCGCCCTGGGCCCTGGGCACCCAGATCCGGCCGTCGTTGCGCAGCGACTCGCTCATCAGGGTGAGCTTGGACTGGTGGTCGCCGGAGCGCGGGATGCAGGTGGGGTGGATCTGGGTGAAGCACGGGTTGGCGAAGTGGGCGCCGCGCCGGTGGGCCCGCCAGATCGCGGTGGCGTTGGAGTTCTTGGCGTTGGTGGAGAGGTAGAAGACGTTGCCGTAGCCGCCGCTGGCGAGGACCACGGCGTCGGCGGTGTGGGTGCTGATCGCGCCGGTGACCAGGTCGCGGGCGACGACTCCGCGCGCCCGGCCGTCGACGACCAGCAGGTCGAGCATCTCGGTGCGCGGGTGGATCTCCACGTTCCCGGCGGCGATCTGCCGGGACAGCGCCTGGTAGGCGCCGAGCAGCAGTTGCTGGCCGGTCTGGCCGCGCGCGTAGAAGGTGCGGGAGACCTGCACGCCGCCGAAGGAGCGGGTGTCCAGCAGGCCGCCGTACTCGCGGGCGAACGGGACGCCCTGGGCGACGCACTGGTCGATGATCTCGACCGACACCTGGGCGAGTCGGTGCACGTTGGACTCGCGGGCGCGGAAGTCGCCGCCCTTGACGGTGTCGTAGAAGAGCCGGCGGATCGAGTCGCCGTCGTTGCGGTAGTTCTTGGCCGCGTTGATGCCGCCCTGGGCGGCGATCGAGTGAGCGCGCCTCGGGGAGTCCTGGAAGCAGAACTGGACGACGTGGTAGCCCTGTTCGGCCAGGGTGGCGCCGGCCGCGCCGCCGGCCAGGCCGGTGCCGACCACGATCACGGTGTGCTTGCGCCGGTTGGCCGGGTTGACCAGCTTGGCCTCGAACCGCCGCTGGTCCCAGCGCTGTTCGATCGGCCCGGCGGGGGCCTTGGTGTCGGCGACGGGCTCGCCGACGGTGTAGTCCAGGTAGCTCATTTGACGACTCCGAACATCACGGCCACGGGGACGGACAGGAAGCCGGCGGTCAGCACGAGCGCCAGGCCGTTGGCGGTCAGCTTGAGCGCCCGGTCCCGGCGGGCGTTGTTGGCACCGAGGGTCTGCGCGGCGCTCCAGAAGCCGTGCCGGATGTGCAGGCCGACGGCGAGCATCGCGACGATGTAGATCACGCAGCTGTACCACTGGCCGAAGGAGGCCACGATGTTCTGGTACGGGCGGCCGTGCTCGGCGGCGGGGTTCACGGTCAGCGTGGTCAGGTCGAGGATGTGCCAGACGATGAACAGCGCCAGGATCACCCCGCCCCAGCGCATGGTCCGGGTCGCGTAGCTCGCCCGGCGGCGCTTGTGGACGTACTTGCTCGGTCGGGCGGCGAGGTCGCGGCGGCTGAGCTGGTAGGCGGACACGCCGTGCAGCAGGACGGCGGCGAGCAGGCCGAAGCGGGCGATCCACAGGAACCACTCGTGGCCCAGGAACGGCTGGCCGATGGTGCGCAGCCAGGCCGCGTAGCCGTTGATGTCGTCCGGGCCGGCGAACACCTTGAGGTTGCCCAGCATGTGCGCGACCAGGTAGAGCAGCATGGCCAGTCCGGAGACGGCCATGACCGCCTTCTTGCCGACGGTCGACCGCCAGAGCGTCGCCAGGGTGGACGGATGCCGGGCCGTCCGAGTCGCGGTTGTCATGGCAGCAACGGTAGGGACGGTCGCCAGGGTGCGTCCAAGACATGCTGCGGCTCACGACGATAGTCAGGACCTATCGATGCGGCCTATCCTGGTGGGGTGCAGCTCCAGCAACTCCGCTACTTCCTGGCCGTCGCCGAGACCCGCCACTTCACCCGGGCGGCCGAGGCGGCGCACGTGGCGCAGCCGTCACTCTCGCAACAGATCCGTTCGCTGGAGCGGGAGTTGGGCGCCGAGCTGTTCCACCGCACCCGGGGCAACATCGCCCTGACCGACGCCGGGCAGGCGCTGCTGCCGCTGGCCCGGCGCATCCTCGCGGACACCGAGAGCGCCCGGCTGGCCGTCCAGGAGACGGTCCAGCTGCGCCGCGGCCGGGTCCGGCTGGGCGCGCCGCCGAGCCTGTGCACCAGCCTGGTGCCGGACGTGCTGCGGCTGTTCCGGGACCGCTACCCGGGGGTGGCGCTGGTGGTCCGCGAGGGCGGCTCGCGCGATCTGGTGCGCTGGCTGGCGGCGGGGGAGCTGGACCTCGCGCTGATCATCACCCCGCCGAGTGGCGAGGCGGCGCCGGCCCTCGCGGTCACCGAGCTGCTGCACGAGGAGCTGGTGCTGGTCTCCGCCGAGCGGCGGGCCCGGCGCAAGGTCCGGGTGGCGGAGCTCAAGGGGCGCCCGCTGGTGATGTTCCGGGAGGGCTACGACGTCCGGGAGGCGACCCTGGCGGCCTGCCGGGCGGCGGGCTTCGAGCCGGAGTTCGCGGTGGAGGGCGGCGAGATGGACGCGGTGCTCGGCTTCGTCCGGGCCGGCCTCGGGCCCGCGGTCGTCCCGGGGATGGTCGCGGCCCGCTCGGGCCTCGCGGTCACGCCCTTCGCCGGGCCGGGCCTGGGCCGCACCATCGCCGTCGCGCACGGCCACGAAGTGCCGCTCACCCGCGCCGCAGGGGCCCTGCGCACGACCCTGCTGGCACATCTGCACCACGCCGCCGGATCCGGTGAACTCCCACCGGGGACCCGCCTGTTGCTGTGACGGGGAGGGCTACCACCTGCGGCTCTCCCCGTCGGCGAGTGGGGATCAGGCCGACCGGACGGCATAGGAATGACTGGTCTTTTCGCCCTGGAGGAGTCCAGATGGACCAGAGCAGCCATGATGACGCGAGGAAACCACCTTGTCGTTTTAGGCAGTGACCACGTCGCTCGGCCGCCTTACCGCCTACAAGTCAGAATGCCACCGAGGCACGTGATCTTGAATGAGCCTTCTGTCTTGATGGCGGCGGCAGCGATCTCTGCCGCCCGACTGACCGTCTCGCGGAAAGGGACGCCGCATTGGTCAGCCCACGCTTCATAGGAGGCGAGGTGGGAAACGATCGGCGCAGGATCGGTGATCTCGATGGCGCCAGGCAGTTCCCGCACTCGGATGTCCTTGAACGCTGTTCCGAGGTAGCCGGGGGCCTTTTCCAGGGAGAAGCGGGAGCTGAGGGAAACCCGCGCCGGCCCCTCGGGAATCCCGAGGATGTCGCCTGCGGCCCGGGCCCAGAGCCGGTCCAACTCCTTTTTATCGATGGTGCTGTTGGTCGAGGCGATGAGCACACCGCCAGGCCGGAGGACGCGGGCCAGTTCCTCGATCGTGGCCTCGATATCGCTGACGTGGTACAGCATGTGCAGGGCCAACACGGCGTCGGCGCTGTCGTCGGCGAAGGGCAGGGCCTGGGCGTCGGCTACCAGGACCGGCTTCTCGACGTCGGCGAGGATGCCCGCCGAAATGTCCATCCCGACGACCTGAAGGTCCGGGCGATCCTTGTGCAGGCGGCTGACGAACTTGCCGTTGCCGCACCCGGCGTCCAGGACGATCCCGCTTGTGCCGGCCAGCTCTTCGAGGACGATCCCGGGCAGGTCGTACCGCGGCTGCTGCCACCGGTAGATGGACTGGCGGGCGGCCAGGTGGCGTCCGTCGGCGTAGGCGCTGTTCGCGAGGATCGCCTTGTCGGCGATAGCGGCGTCCTGCTGTGCGGTGTTGCTCGTCACTGGGGCAGCTCCGGAGGATTCGTGAGTGCGGGTCGAGAGCAGGCTTCTCTGACATTCTCGCGGAGACTCAGGACGATCGGGGAGCCTGCGTAGGCGGGCTCGGCGAGACGGGTGCTCAGGGCTCGAAGTCGGGCAGAGATGCTCGCTGTTCGCCGGTCCGGTGCGGCGTCCAGCACCACCGAGAGCTTCTCCTGCACGCCGTCGAGGTCGCCGTGGGCGAGGTGGGCGTTGGCGAGGTCGAGGCGGGCCGCCAACAGGTCACCGGAGGACTGTTCCTGCCGCGGTGCGGACTCGTACAGGGCAATGGCCCTGGAGGACGCCTCGATGGCACGGTTCACGTGAACCTGGCTGCCCAGGGCAAGGAGGGCGGTGCCGGCGTAGGTCCACTGCTTGGCATCGGGAAACGTGAATACGCCGGGAAGATCCACTCCGGCTACGGCGCTCCGCGCCGCCTCGGCAGCTTCTACGGCCCGTAGCGCGCTCGCGCTGTCGCCGAGCGCCGCAGCAGCCCGTGCTTCGAGGCTGAGCAGACGCGCTGCGATCGTCCCGCTGTCCGCATACGGCAGCCCGGCTCTGGCCAGCTCGGCCGCCTGGCCGTGGTCCTGCTGCCAGTAGGCGATCAGGGACTGGACGGATCGGATCCAGGCCCGGAGACCGTTGTGGCCGGCTGACTCCGCGCAGCGCCAGGCTGTTCGCGAATGCGTAGCCGCAGCTGTGTACTGGCCGAGGCCGAGGGCGACATGGGTGGCCAGGCCGCAGAGGCGTCCGGCCTGCAGGTAGAGATGGCTTGCCAGGTAAGGGTGTTGGCGACCTCGGAGTAAGTCGAACACTCCTCGCCGGAGGGTACCGATGTCGTGGAAGAGCTCGAACACCGGCTTGCTCACGTAGTCCCCTGCCAGCCTCGCAATGTCCGCGTCGATCTGTTCGAGCAGAGTGTCGTCCACGTTGGACGCGCTCGCGAAACGGAGGAACAGCGCGGACTCTGCCGAGTCGGCTGCCACGGCCGATACGAGGTCGTTGTCGTGGTCCGTGCGCCGGGCAGGCACAAGAAGCGAGGCTTCACTGACGCTGCTGGACGGTGGAACTGCTTTGGCGGCTGCAGGGGGTGCTGCCAGCAAGTCGGCCAACTGGTCGACCGAGAGTTTCAGGGCGCGGGCGAGCTTCGGCCGCATCCAGGGCTGTGGGGCGCCTCTGCCGCTCTCCCATCGCCCCACGGTCGTACGGTCCACGTCGAGGGCCTCAGCCAGAGATTCCTGGGTGTGGCCGACCGCCTCCCTGCGCTGGATCACCCGGGACCTCCTGGATGCCATCCCGCGTCCTGCGGAGGTACGTCAGTTCGTCTGTAGCCATAACAGGCCAGGTCATGCCCGGGTTTGCAGCACGGATGCCTCATTGCCGCTTCAATTCTGCTCTGGTTCACCGGCGTTGGAGGCGGTTCTGTAGATACCTGCCGGGTGAATCCCGGCGCGAATCGGCCCTCTGCCGACCTCGTCCGGTTGAAAGGTCCGCGCTCATGTCCGTCGCCACTCGCCAAACGGTCACCCCTGCCCCGTTCGGCTTTCGCATGCTGCCCACTGCCGAGGCCGTACCGAACGCCCGGCGGCGGGTGATACGGGCCGTGCGCAGTTCTACTGGCCCAGTTCAGTCGAGGCCGACTCGGCAATCGAGAGGGGCTGCTCGACGGCCCGGGGGAACGACGGACCGGCCCCGGGCGGGTGCCCGGGGCCGGTCCGTCGGCGGGTGGGTGGGGGTCAGGCCGGGAGGACGGCCTCGATCGCCGCGATCAGCTCGGCCGACTCCGGCTCGACCCGCGGCCGCAGGCGGGCGGCCACGGTGCCGTCGGGGGAGATCAGGAACTTCTCGAAGTTCCAGCTGACGTCCCCGGTCTCGCCCTCGGCGTCGGCGACCTGGGTCAGCTGCCGGTACAGCGGGTGCCGGTCGTCGCCGTTGACGTCGATCTTCTCGAACAGCGGGAAGGTGACGCCGTAGGTGGTGGAGCAGAAGGTCTGGATCTCCTCGGCGCTGCCCGGCTCCTGCCCGGCGAACTGGTTGCAGGGGAAGCCCAGCACGGTGAACCCGCGTGCGGCGTACCGCTGCTGGAGGTTCTCCAGGCCGGTGTACTGCGGGGTCAGGCCGCACTTGGAGGCGACGTTGACGATCAGCAGCGCCTTGCCCTTGTACTCGGCCAGCGAGGTGGGCTCGCCGGTGAGGGTGCGGAGCGGGATGTCGTACAGGCTCACGGTGGTGGTCCTTTCGAAAGGAGTGCGGAACAGGTGGTCGCCTGGCCACCGTAGTGGCCGCGACCACCTGGACCGAGCCCGACCTACCGGTCTTGCGACAGGTCGGCCCCGAAGGATGAGAAGTCGGCGCTCGACCAGCGCTCGGGCCGCATCCGGAAGGTGATGTCGGCGGCCAACTGTTCCCGGGCGGAGGCCAGGTAGTCGCGCGCGGCCTCGGGTGACAGGTAGCGGTTCGCGAGGGCGGCCCACTCGTCGCGGTCGAGCCGGTCCTCGACCGCCACCACGGGGCCCTCGACGCTCACGTACGCGGCCGGGCCCTGCTCGCGCTGGGCGCAGAGGGTGAACCGCCCGGCGGCGCGGATCCGCCGGGCCTTGACGGAGCCGCGGCCGGTGACGACGGTGAGCAGGCCGCCGGGGACGTAGGTGTACCAGACCGGTACGGCCAGCGGGCCCCGGTCCGCTCCGGCGCCGGAGTCGACGGCCAGCACACCGACGTGCGGTGCGGCGAGGAACCGCTCGCGCTCGGCCTTGCTCATGCTGAAGGGCATGGTGTCCGCTCCAGGGGGCTCCGGGCCCGCGCACGGAGGTCGGGCGCGAGCGTCTTCCGGTTTGTACCCGGTGCGCGTCCGGGCCACTCGGGGCGGGGCGCAGTGGTGGATCCGGGCCGGATCCCGCCCCGAGCGGCCCGCGGCGGGCTCAGGGCGCCAGCGGCTTGACGGCGGTCGGCGCGTGCTCGGGGAGGGTGGCGATCTCCTCCCACTCGTTGACCTTGTCGATGTCGGCGGCGGCCATCGAGATGTTGGTGACCCGCTCCAGGATCGCCTCGACGACGACCGGGACGCGGAACTCGGCGGCCAGCTTCTTGGCCTCCTCGAAGGCCGGCAGCAGGCCCTCGGGCTCGGTGACCCGGATCGCCTTGCAGCCCAGGCCCTCGGCGACCCGGACGTGGTCCACGCCGTAGACGCCCAGCTCAGGCGCGTTGATGTTCTCGAACTCCAGCTTGACCTGGAAGTCGATGTCGAAGTTGCGCTGCGCCTGGCGGATCAGGCCCAGGTACGCGTTGTTCACCAGCACGTGGACGTACGGGATGCGGTGCTGGGCGCCGACGGCCAGCTCCTCGACCATGAACTGGAAGTCGTAGTCGCCGGAGAGCGCGACGACCTGGCCCTCGGGGTCGGCGGTGGCGACGCCGAGCGCGGCCGGGATGGTCCAGCCGAGCGGGCCGGCCTGGCCGCAGTTGATCCAGTGCCGCGGCCGGTAGACGTGCAGCAACTGCGCGCCGGCGATCTGGGAGAGGCCGATGGTGGTGACGTAGCGGGTGTCCGGGCCGAACGCCTTGTTCATCTCCTCGTAGACGCGCTGTGGCTTGATCGGCACGTCGTCGAAGTGGGTGCGGCGCTGGAGCCGGGCCTTGCGGTCCTGGGTGGCGGCGGCCCACTCGCTGCGGTCCTTGAGCCGCCCGGCGGCCTTGAGCTCCTGGGCGACCTGGAGGAAGAGCTCCAGCGCGGCCTTGGCGTCGGAGGCGATGCCGAGGTCGGGGGCGAAGATCCTGCCGATCTGGGTGGGCTCGACGTCGACGTGGACGAACGTGCGGCCCGCGGTGTAGACGTCCAGGCCGCCGGTGTGGCGGTTGGCCCAGCGGTTGCCGATGCCCAGGACGAAGTCGGAGGCGAGGAAGTTCTCGTTCCCGTAGCGGTGCGAGGTCTGGAGGCCGACCATGCCGGCGTTCAGCTCGTGGTCGTCGGGGACGATGCCCCAGCCCATCAGGGTCGGGACCACCGGGACGCCGGTCAGCTCGGCGAACTCCCGCAGCAGTTCGGCGGCGTCGGCGTTGATGACGCCGCCGCCGGCGACGATCAGCGGGCGCTCGGACGCCTGGAGCAGCGCGAGCGCCTTCTCGATCTGGATCCGGTTGGCGGCGGGCTTGTAGACGGGGAGCGGCTGGTAGGCCTCGGGGTCGAAGTCGATCTCGGTCAGCTGGACGTCGATCGGCAGGTCGATCAGGACCGGGCCCGGACGGCCGGAGCGCATCAGGTGGAAGGCCTGCTGGAACACACCGGGGACCTGTGCGGCCTCCAGCACGGTGGTGGCGGCCTTGGTGACGGGCTTGGCGATCGAGGCGATGTCGACGGCCTGGAAGTCCTCCTTGTGCAGGCGGGCGACGGGGGCCTGGCCGGTGATGCACAGGATCGGGACGGAGTCGGCGATCGCCGAGTACAGACCGGTGATCATGTCGGTGCCGGCCGGGCCCGAGGTGCCGATGCAGACGCCGATGTTGCCGGCCTTGGCGCGGGTGTAGCCCTCGGCCATGTGGGAGGCGCCCTCGACGTGCCGGGCCAGCGTGTGCCTGATCCCGCCGGAGGCCTTGAGCGCGGCGTAGAACGGGTTGATGGCCGCGCCCGGCACGCCGAACGCGACCTCAACGCCTTCGAGCTTGAGGATCTCCACGGCCGCGCGGGCGGCTGTCATACGAGGCATCGGGTATCTCCTGCGTCGGCCCGCAGTGGGTCGGAGGGCTCATCTCCAGAATTCCACCATACGGAAGAACGGTTTCTGTATGTGGAAATACGGTACGGCTGGCCTCGGCGGGGCGTCAAGGGGAGGTCCAACAGAATGTGGAAGCCGGCCCCGGGGGGTGAAACCGCAGGTCGCCGCGGGCGTCCGAGGGGCGGGGAGACGGGGCCGGGCTCGTACAGGTGGGCGCCGATCGCGCTGGTGTGCCCGGGGAGCCAGTCGTTCCGCGCCGGAAAGCGCGGCCGGTGTGCAGTGCGGGTGAAGGGACGGTGCCCGAGGTCGGCCCACCCCGCACCTCTGGGTACCGTCGGTGGCACGCCGGGCCCGTGATGTCCAACTGAGGCCGTGGCAGGGGGATTCGGGACGGTCCGGGAGTGGGGGAGCTCCGGCGGCCGGTCCCGTCCAGGACCAGCGTGCCCGGTCCGCCGCACCCGAGCGAGGGACGCACCCCCTGGCCGCACCGACCCGACACCCGCCGCCGCCGTCCGGTCCGCCCGGACCTGCGGCCGTACCGCTGTCGCCCCCTCCGCGCGGTCCACCTCCCTTCCCTCTCCTCACCCCCCTGCGACCCCCATCACCTCCCTGTGACGGCGTGCCCGCAGCGGCGGGCGCGCGAAAGGAACGCCGCCATGCGCTGTCTCCCTGCCCGCCCCCCGGTGGTGACCGGGTGAGCCGAACGCCCCGCCGCCGCAAGGCCCCGCCGGGCCACCCCGGCAAGGCCGCCCCGCCGGGCCGCCGCCGGCCCCCGCTCGCCGTGCTGCGCGCCGTCCCCTGGCGCTACGACCTGCCCGCCTCGCTGGTGGTGTTCCTGGTCGCCCTGCCGCTGTGCGTCGGGGTGGCGGTCGCCTCCGGCGTCCCCGCCGAACTGGGTCTGGTCACCGGCATCGTCGGCGGCCTGGTCGTCGGCCTCCTGCCCGGCAGCAGCCTCCAGGTCAGCGGCCCGGCCGCCGGGCTGACCGTCCTGGTCTACGACGCCGTCCAGCGCTTCGGCGTCACCGCCCTCGGCCTGCTCGTCCTCGGCACCGGGCTGCTCCAGATCGCGATGGGAGCGCTCCGGCTCGGCCGCTGGTTCCGGGCGATGTCCGCCTCGGTGGTGCACGGCATGCTGGCCGGCATCGGACTGACCCTGCTGTTCGGCCAGCTGTACGCGCTCGCCGACCGCCGCGCCCCGGCCACCGGGCCGGAGAAGATCGCCGGACTGCCCGACCTGCTGGCGGACGTGGTCACCGGCGTGGCCGACCCGAGCGCGGTCGCCCTGGGCCTGGCCACCCTGCTCGTGCTGGTCGGCTGGAAGTACCTGCCCGGGCGCGTCGCCCGCGGCGTCCCCGCGCCGTTGGCCGCGGTCGGGCTGGCCGCCGCCGTCACGGCCGCCGCCGACCTGCCGGTGGCGAGGGTCCGGGTGTCCGGCCTGCTCGACGTCGTCCACCTGCCCGACCGTGCCGCGCTCGGCGCGGTGGCGGGCACCGCCGGCCTCGGTACGGTCGTCGCCTTCACCCTGATCGCCTCCGCCGAGACGCTGTTCAGCGCCGCCGCCGTCGACCGGATGCACCACGGCCGGCGTACCGACTACGACCGCGAGCTGACCTCCCAGGGCATCGGCAACACCGTCTGCGGGCTGCTCGGCGCCCTTCCGATGACCGCGGTGATCGTCCGCAGCGCGGCCAACGTCCAGGCGGGGGCGCGGACCAAGGCCTCGCGCACCCTGCACGGGCTCTGGCTGCTGCTGTTCACCGCGCTGCTGCCCGGCGTGCTCGGGCTCGTCCCGCTCACCGCGCTGGCCGCCGTCCTGGTCCACGCCGGCGCCAAGCTCGTCCCGCTGCGGCGGATCGCCGCACTCTGCCGCGGCCACCGGGGCGAGGCGCTGGTGCTCGCGGTGACCGCGAGCGCCATCATCGCCACCGACCTGTTCGAGGGGGTGCTGATCGGCATCGGCCTGGCCGTGGCCAAGTCCGCCTGGCAGACCTCGCACCTCCAGATCGGCCTGGAGGAACTGGTCCTGCCGTCCGGCGAGGCCCTGCAGCGCGTCCGGCTCACCGGCAACGCGACCTTCCTGCGGCTGCCCCGGCTGCTGGACGCCCTGGAACGGCTGCCGGCCGACCGGCCGGTGGAACTCGACTGGTCCGGGCTGCGCCACCTGGACCACGCCTGCACGGTGGCCCTCACCGCGTGGGCCGCCCAGCACCGGGCCCGCGCCACTGCTCCGCTCGCGGTCGAACCGCCGCTGCCGACCGTGGTGTGAGCGCCGGCAAGGCTGGTTAGCCTGGTCGCGGCCCGGACCGGAACCTGGTCCCGGCCACGACCAGTGCTGCCGGTGAGTGCCGTCGGCGGAAGGAGCGCAGAGCCGTGATCGCAGCCTTTTCGGTGACCCCGCTGGGGATCGGCGAGGACGTGGGAGAGGCGGTGGCAGCAGCCGTCCGGGTGGTCCGGGCGAGCGGACTGCCCAACCGGACCGACGCGATGTTCACCAGCATCGAGGGGGAGTGGGACGAGGTGATGCCGGTGATCCGGGCGGCGATCGAGGCGGTGAAGGCCTACAGCGGCCGGGTGAGCACGGTCATCAAGATCGACGACCGGGCCGGGGTCACCGACGGGCTCACCGCCAAGGTCGCCTCGGTGGAACGGCACTTGGCCGAGGACTGACCCCGCACAGTCAGTCCGTCGAGCCGCTCGTCGGGCCCTGGGCCGGGCCGGGTGCTCAGCCGGTCTGGCCCTGGTGTGCCCCGGCCGGGGCGGGCTGGGCGGCCGGCTCGGCCGTGGTGCGCCGGGCCAGCAGCCGGTCCAGGGCGTAGGGGCCGGAGCCGAGCACCGCGATGGCGAGGAAGGCCCAGCAGAACATGACGGAGGGTTCGCCACCGTTCTGCAGCGGCAGCAGGGAGTGCTCCTGGTGCACGGTGAAGTAGGCGTACGCCATCGAGCCGGAGCAGAGCAGGGCGGCGGTCCGGGTGCCGACGCCGAGCAGCACCAGGGCGCCGCCGACCAGTTGGATCAGCGCGGCCCACCAGCCGGGCCACTGGCCGAGCGGGACAGTGCCGCCGCCCTTGGTGCCACCGAGGACGCCGAAGAGCGAGGCGGCGCCGTGGCAGGCGAAGAGCAGCCCGACGACGACCCGGAAGGCCGTCAGGACGAGCGGGCGGGCGGCCTCGGCCGCCTGCTGGGGAGAGGTGGGAAGGTTCGCGGGCATGGGGAAACGCCTCCTGTGGGGGGAGGAGGAGGTACGGGGCGGTAAGGGTAGCCTTGGTCTAGTCCACTTGGCAATGCTCCGTCAGATCCCACGTGTGCGACCTTCGGGGAGGATCTTGACCGACCGTTCTGGAAAGGGTTAGCGTTCACCCATGGCGCGAACGAAGGAATTCGACCCGGACGCCGTGCTCCAGTCGGCCCTTGAGCTGTTCTGGCGGCGCGGTTACGAGGCCACCTCGATGGCCGACCTGGTCGAGGAGCTCGGGATCGCCCGGGCGAGCATCTACGCCACCTTCGGCAGCAAGCACGAACTGTTCCTGCGGGCGCTGGAGCGGTACGGCGAGCAGGCCGACCCGGCGCTCCTGGCCGAGCTCTCCCAGCCCGGCCCGGTGCTGCCGGCCGTCCGCGCGCTGGTCCGCCGGTTCGCGGCGGAGTCCGCCGAGGACGGGCTGAAGCGCGGGTGCTTCATCACCAACACCGCCGTCGAGCTCGCCGCGCGCGACCCCTCGGCGGCCCGCCGGGTGGAGGCCGGGCTCGGCCACCTGGAGACGGTGCTGACCGCCGCCCTGGTCCGGGCCGAGGCGCAGGGCGAACTGCCCGCCGGGCGGGACCCGAGGGCGCTGGCCCGGATGCTGCTGGTGCTGTTGCAGGGCGTGCGGGTTCTGGGCCGGACCGCCGACGGCGCGTCCCGGGTGCGGGACGCCGCCGAGCAGGCGCTGGTGCTGCTCGACTGACGGGTCGACTGACGAGTCGACTGACGGATCGGCTGACGGATCGGCTGACGGATCGGCTGACGGATCGTGGGGCGATGGCGGGGCGACGGTGGAGGCCGCCTCTTGCTGTCCCAATACTGGACCGAACGGTCATTATGGAGAGGGGGGTTTCCATGAGTGTCGCCACGGCCGACCGGCCCGGTTTCGCCCTGCTCGGCGGCGTGCAGGCCACGCTGATCTTCACGATCATGATCCTGTCCGTGCCACTGCCCCTGGTGGCCCGGGAGTTCGGGCTCGGCCCGTCCGGTGTGCTGCTGCTGAGCGCCGCCTACGGGCTCTCTTTCAGCGCCCTGCTGCTCCTCGGCGGGCGGCTGACCGACCGCCACGGCGGCCGCCGGCTGCTGCGGGTGGGCCTGGCCCTGCTCGGCACCTCCTCGATCGCCTGCGCCCTCGCGCCCGGCTACCCCGTCCTGCTGGCGAGCCGCTTCGCCCAGGGCGTCGGCGCGGCCCTGGCAGCCCCGGCGGCGGTCGCCGTGGTCCGGGTGCTGCGGCCCGGACCCGCCGAATACCGGCGGGCGATGGCCGCTTGGGGCGGCCTCTCGGTGCTCGGCGCCACGGCGGGCAACCTGCTCTCCGGCGCCGTCGCCGCCTGGGTCTCCTGGCGCTGGCTGTTCGCGGTGCCCGTCCTGGTCGCCCTCGTCGGCCTGGTCCGCTCCGGCTCGCTGCCGCCCGCCGAACCCGCCGGCCGACCATCGGCCGTCGGCCGGCCGGGGCTGGACCTGCCCGGCGCCGCCCTGGCCGCCGCCGGTGTCTGCGCGGCCAGTTACGGGCTGGTGGCGTCCACCGACCACGGCTGGCGAAGCCCCGGGACGCTGCTGCCGCTGGCCGCCGGGCTCGCCCTGCTGTGCGCCTTCGCCGCCGTCGAACGGCGCACCGCCGACCCGCTGCTGCCGCCCGGCTTCCTCGCCGACCGCCGCCGGGCCACCGCCCTCGCCGCCGTCATGGCGACCGCCGCCGGCACCGCGCTGACCTTCCTGCTGCTCGCGCTCTACCTCCAACAGGTCCGCGGCTGGGGCGTGCTGGCCACCTCCGCCGCCTTCCTGCCGTACGCGGCGGCACTGCTGACGGCCGGCCGCCTGGCCGGGCCGCTGACGGCCCGCTACGGCGCCGTCGCGGTCACCGCCGGAGGGCTCGCCCTCGCGGCGGCCGGGCTCGGCCTGCTGGCGGGCCTCGCGCCCGGCAGCGACTACGCCACCGGGCTGCTGCCCGGGCTGCTCCTGCTGCCCGCCGGGGCCGCTACCGCCTTCGCCGGCGCGGCCGTGCTCGCCACCGCGGGCGTGCCGCCCGAACGGACCGGCCTCGCCGCGGGCGTGCTCAACACCGCGATGGAACTCGGCCCCACCGCCGGGGTGGCCGCCCTGATGGCGCTCGCCGCCACCCGCCCGAGCGTGGTCGGCGGCTACGCCACGGCCTTCGCGGCGGCGGGCACCGCCCTGGCGCTCACCGCCCTCGCCGTCGCCATGCCGGCGCGGGTGACTCCCGAGACCACCACAGAGACCGACACCGCACCAGAACGCACCATCCAGATCAAGGAGCACCTCTCATGACCACGCGTTTCATCGGCAAGTCCGTCCTGGTCACCGGCGGCGGCAGCGGTATCGGACGGGCCGTGGCTCTCGCCTTCGCCCGGGAGGGCGCCCGGGTCGCGGTCGCGGGCCGCAGCGCGGGCCCGCTCGCCGAGACGGTCGAGCTGATCGAGCAGGCGGGCGGCAAGGCCGTCGCGCTGACCGGCGACGTGGCGGACGGTCAGGACGCCGCCCGGCTGGTCCGGGAGACCGTCGAACTCCTCGGCGGCCTGGACGTCGCCGTCAACAACGCCGGGGTGTTCGGCGCCGTCGGCCCGGTCGCCGACATCGACGAGGACGAGTGGCACCGGGTGTTCGCGGTCAACCTGACCGGCACCTGGCTCGCCATGAAGCACCAGATCGGCCACATGCGGGCCCACGACGGCGGCGCGATCGTCAACATCTCCTCCAACCTCGGCGTCCACATGCGTGTGCCCGGCCTCGGCGCCTACGCCGCCAGCAAGGCCGCCGTCACCGCGCTGACCCGCAGCGCCGCCCTCGACCACATCGCGGACGGCGTCCGGATCACCATGGTGAGCCCCGGCCCGGTGGACACCAGCATGTCCACCCGGCCCGGCGAGAACGCCGACGACAAGGCCGCGCGGATGAAGGACAGCCTCCCCGTCGGCCGGGCGGGTGCGGTCGAGGAGGTCGCCGCCGCGGTGCTGTACCTGGCCTCGTCCGAGGCGGGCTTCACCGTCGGCGCCGACCTGGTCCTGGACGGCGGCGCCACCGCCTGATCCACCCGTGGCCCAACGGCCGGGCAGCGACCCGTCGTTGGGCCATCGCCTGATCCACCCGTGGCCCAACGAGCGGGCGGGGTACCGTCGTTGGGCCATCAGATCACTGCTCGGCCAGTGCGTCCCGGGCCTCCTCGGTCCGGGCCCGGGCCACCACGAGGTCCTCGTCGAGCTCGACGACCAGCACGTCCGGCCCGGTGAACCAGCGGCAGCCACGGCCGAGCCGGGGCAGCTCCGCCAGCCCCTCCGGCACCTCCACTCCGGACTCGGCGAACACGCTCAACTCGTCGTCCTGCAACAGCTTCTCCACCATCACCATCGCCGTCGCGGCCGTCGAGAAGCGCTCCTCCCAGGGCTCCCAGCGCTCTTCCGACTTGTCCGCGAGGTCGAGCCGGCCCACCGTCGGCGGATCGTCCTGGTCGAGGTCGGCCAGCAGGACGCCCCAGTGCGCGCACGCCTGGTTCTCCTCCTGGTACACCAGGGCGCCGTCCAGGACGAACAGTTCCTCCGGCGACAGCAGCCGGTTGTGGTTGCCGGTGAGGTCCTCCCGGCGGCCGAACAGCCGGTACGCCTCGCGCAGCGCGGCCGGCAGCCGCAGGCCCAGGCGCCCTTCGGCGGCGTCGAGTTCGGCGTCCGTGAAGCCGTCGTCGGGCCGCAGCGGCTCGCCCCAGTAGGCGGCGAAGCCCTCGACCAGCGCCCGGGTGCCCGCGCGGCCCCGCAGGGATTCGGCCATCGCGGCCCGGATGTCGAATTCGGTGTCGTCCATCCGGGAACCGTACGACGCCCCACCGACAGTCCGGGAACCGTACGACTCCCCACCGACAGTCCGGTGCCACCGGAGGGCGTACCGGAACGGGTGGGGGCGCGCCGCACATCCTGCCCGCCCACGACCGGCCGGGGACGCGCCCCAACGCCCGTCCGCCCACGACCGGCCGAATCTGACGCGAACGCGTAATCCCGCCGACACCCGTTGCTCACCGTGGGGTTTCCGACCCGTCGTGTGGGCAGGACACGGTTTCGGCCGGAACCGACGCAACGAAAGGCGGGACGCGCAAACCCATGCCGACCGCACCACACACCAAGCCCCACCCGGGCCGCCGAAGCCGCTGGGGTGAGCACGGCCTCGCCTGGGCCTTCCTGCTGCCCTCCCTGGTGGTCTTCGTCCTCTTCATCGGCTACCCGCTGGGACGGACCATCTACCTGAGCGGACACGCCAACGACCTGTTCGGCGCGCCCTCGCGCTACGTCGGGCTGAAGCACTACACCGAGCTGCTGACCTCGGCGGACTTCCGGCGCACGCTCGTCACCACTGCCCTGTTCACGCTGCTCACCGTGGTGCCCGGCGTGCTGGGCGCGCTGGTGCTGGTGCTGCTCCTGGAGAACCGGATCCGGGGCGTGCGGCTGCTGCGCTCCGCGTTCGCGCTGCCCTTCGCCTTCTCGGTGGCCAGCGCGTCCGTGGTCTTCGCGGTGTTCTTCAACCCCGCCAGCGGGGTGCTCAACGGCCTGCTCTCGCACGTCGGGCTGGGCCCGATCGGCTGGCTGACCGACTCCCGGTACGCGCTGGTCTCGGTGGCCGTCACCACGGTGTGGATGAGCCTCGGCTACAACGTGCTGGTGCTGTCCGCGGGCATCGGCTCGATCCCCGGCGAGATCCTGGAGGCCGCGCGGATCGACGGCGCCTCGGGGCTGCGGCTGGCCCGTTCGATCACCGTGCCGATGCTCGGCCCGAACCTGTTCTTCCTGACCGTGGTCTCCACCGTCCACTCGCTGCAGAGTTTCGGCCAGATCCACATCCTCACCAAGGGCGGCCCCGACGGCGCCACCCGGACCCTCGTCTACTCCGTCTACGAGAAGGCCTTCGCCTACGGCTCCAGCGACTTCGGCACCGCGAGTGCCCAGGCCGTGGTGCTGCTCGTGGTCGTCCTCGCCTGCACGGCCGTCCAGTTCGGCGTCCTGGAGCGGAAGGTGCACTACGCATGACCGTGACCGCCACCGAGGCCGGGCCCGGGGCCCAGGACGGGGCCGCCGCGCCGCGCCCGCGCCCCCGCGTGCTGGCCGGTCGTTCGCCGCGCGACCTGCTCGGCCGCGCCGCCGTCTACCTGCTGCTCGCCGTCGCCGTCGTCACCGTGGCCTTCCCGGTGTACTACGCGATCGCCGGCGCCTTCATGAGCCCGTCCGAACTCTCCTCCTACCCGCCGGCGCTGGTGCCCCACTCGGTCACCGGGCGGAACTTCGCCGGCGCCGTCGACACCGTCCCGCTGGCGAGGCAGTACGCCAACTCGGCGATCGTGGCGACCGTCATCACGCTCGCCCAGCTGTTCACCTCGGTCCTCGCCGCGTACGCCTTCGTGTTCCTGCCGCTCAAGGCGCGGGCCGTGGTGTTCGGGGTGTTCCTGGCGACGCTGATGGTCCCGTGGGAGGCCATCATCATCCCCAACTACCTGACACTGTCCGGCTGGGGGCTCGGGAACACCTACTTCGGCCTGGTGCTGCCCTTCCTCGCCTCCGGCTTCGGCACCTTCATGCTGCGGCAGGCCTTCCGGCAGCTGCCCGGCGAACTGCGCGACGCCGCGCGGATCGACGGCGCGGGCCACTGGCGGTTCCTGTGGCGGATCGTCGTCCCGCTCAACAAGCCGGCCCTGGCGGCGCTGTCGATCTACGTCTTCCTGTCCGCCTGGAACCAGTACTTCTGGCCGCTCATCATCACCCGCACGGCGAACATGCAGACCCTGCAGATCGGCCTCACCTCGCTGCGCGACTCCGAGATGTCCGATCCGGGCCTGATCCTGGCCGGCGTCGTGCTCTCCCTGCTGCCCACGCTCGCCCTGGTGGTCTTCGGCCAGCGCTTCATCGTCCGCGGTCTCACCGCGGGCGCCGTCCGCTGACCCGCTCCGCCGCTTCCTCCCGCTCCTTCGAGCACGTCCCTCCCGACAGAGAGAGAACCCTCCCGTGAAGAAGAGTGCCCGCGCGCTCGCGGCCCTGCTGGTGGCCGGCCTGTCCCTGACCGCCTGTAGCTCCGGCGACTCCACCTCCGGCTCCGGCGGCTCCTCCGACGCCGTCCCCGGTGCCCAGGCGCTCGACCAGGCCTCGGGCGTCACCGGCGTCGAGTTCTGGCACTCGATGACGGGGAAGAACGCCGAGGTCCTCACCGGGCTGGTCAGCCAGTTCAACGCCGCCCACCAGGGCAAGATCGAGGTCAAGGCGCAGTTCCAGGGCAAGTACGACGACCTGGTCGCCAAGTACAAGGCCGCGGTGCAGCAGAAGGGCACCCCCGCCCTGGTGCAGGTCTACGACATCGGCACCCGGTTCATGATCGACTCCAAGCAGACCGTCCCGGCCCAGGCCTTCGCCGACAAGGACGGCTTCGCCCTCGACGACCTCGACCCGAACATCCGCAACTACTACTCCGTCGGCGGCAAGCTCGTCTCGATGCCGTTCAACTCCTCCATGCCGCTGCTCTACCTCAACGCCGACGCCTTCAAGGAGGCCGGTCTCGACCCGGCCCAGCCGCCCAAGGACCTCGCCGACCTCGGCGAGCTGGCGAAGAAGCTGACCAAGAAGGACGCCGACGGCAAGACCGTCCGCTACGGCTTCGGCGCCGCCATCTACGGCTGGTTCGTCGAGCAGCTGCTCGCCGAGTCCGGCACCATGTACTGCGACCAGGACAACGGCCGCACCAACAAGGCCGGCAAGGCCGTCTTCGACTCCGCCCAGGGCGCGCAGATCGTCCAGTGGTGGGCCGACCTCGTCAAGGGCGGCTACGCGGCCAACACCGGCCGCAACACCGACGACGCCCAGGCCGCGTTCAAGGCCGGCACCGTCGCCATGCACCTGGAGTCCACCGGCGTGCTGCGCGGCTACACCGAGGCCGCCAAGTTCGCCGTCGGCACCGCGGCCTTCCCCAAGGTCGCCGCCGCCGACCAGGGCGGCCCGGTCATCGGCGGCGCCTCGCTGTGGATCAGCGGCCCCGGCCACTCCGACGCCGAGAAGCGCGCCGCCTGGGAGTTCGAGAAGTTCGTCACCGCCCCCGAGCAGCAGGCCGCCTGGCACACCGGCACCGGCTACTTCCCGGTCAACCGCAAGTCCCTGGACGACCCCAAGGACAAGGAGTGGGTGGCCAAGTACCCGCAGTTCCAGACGGCCATCGAGCAGCTCAAGGCCACCAAGCCCTCCCCGGCCACCGCCGGCTGCCTGCTCGGCGTGATGCCGCAGGCCCGCAAGGGCGTCGAGACGGCCATCGAGCAGACCATCGCCGGCTCCAAGACCGCCCAGCAGGCCCTGGCCGACGCGGCCAAGGAGCTCCAGCCCGCCATCGACAGCTACAACAGCTCCGTGAGCTGACCACCTCCCTGCCCCACGGTCACCGGCCCGACTCACGGCCACCGGCCCGCCCCACGACGGCCCGCCCGGCGCAGCACGCGCCCGGCGGGCCGCCGCCGTTCGGGACCATCGTCGGGGACGGCCGGTCGGGGCTCAGCCGTCGGAGTCCGCCCCGGGGATCTCCGAGAAGAGGAAGATCCCGGCCAGGATGAGCGCGGCCCCCACGTACTGCCAGACGTCGATGCGCTCGCCCAGGAGCGCCACGGCGAAGGCGAGTCCGAACACCGGGATGATGTTGAGCAGGACGCCCGCCGTGGTGACCGGGGTCCGCGTCACGGCGTAGTTGTACATCAGGAACGCCCCGGCCAGCCCGCCGCCGCAGACGCCCGCCGCGACGATCCAGTGCAGCGGGCGGGCGCCGCCGGTGACCAGACTGCCGCTGATGACCCACTGGCCCACGAACAGCGGCAGGGAGAACAGCAGGCCGAAGCCGAACTGGTAGGCCGTGGCGACCAGCGGATCGGTCTCCCTGACGACGCGTCCGGTGATGATGGTGGCCGCCGCGGCGGCGAACGTCCCGGCCAGCACCAGGAGATCCCCCACGCCGAGCCCCAGCAGGGCGTGGCTCCCGCCCAGCGCGGCGACGCCGACCGCGCCCAGCACGACGCCGCCGACACCGCGCGGCGTGGGTGCCCGGCGGCTGATCACCGCGGCCAGCGCCACGACGAAACAGGCCTCGGAGCCGCGGAGGATCGACGCCTGGGTGGCGTCGATCCGCGCCATCCCCAGTCCGATGGCCCCGTACCCCACCATCGGCTCGAACAGCCCGAGGAGGGCGAGGCGCTTCAACTGGTCGCGCGACGGGCGCCGGTGGCCGCCCCGGTACAGGAGGACGGCCCACGGCAGGGCGGCGGCGGTGAACAGGGAGGCGGCGAGCACCGTCATGACGGGAAGTCCCCGGATGGAGTACTTCTCCGCGGTGGTCCACAGGCCCCAGATCGCCGAGGCCCCGATCAGCGTCAGCGTCCCTCCCGGGTGGCGGACGGCGTTGCCGAGCACGCCGGTGCCGGAGCCCCGGGGCGGGGGCGGCAGGGTGGGGTTCGGCCGGCGCGGGGTGGGTTCGGAGACCATGGGCCGGTGGTTCCCTTCGGCGGGGGCGGTCAGTCCTCGGTGGTCTTGGGCGGGTAGGTGTGCGTGATGCCCCACGGGTCGGTCACGGTCCCGTTCCCGTTCAGGTAGGTCGGGCCGATGGGCACCTTGCCGTGGCCGCCGGGGATGTCGAGCACGTAGGTGGGCTGGCACAGGCCCGAGACGCGGCCGCGCAGGCTGCGGGCGAGCGCCTGCCCTTCCTTGATGGTGGTGCGGAAGTGGCTGGTGCCCACGGCGAGGTCGCCGTGGTGGAGGTAGTAGGGCTTGACCCGGTTGACGATCAGGGTGCGGAACAGGTCCTCCAGCGCCTCGGGGTTGTCGTTGACCCCCTTGAGCAGCACCGTCTGGCTGACCAACGGGATCCCGGAGCCGGCCAGCAGCCGCAGCGCGCGCCGCGCGCCGTCGCCGATCTCCTGGCTGTGGTTGGTGTGCACGACGACCCAGACCGGAGTGTCCATGGTGAGGGCTTCGACCAGGTCCTCGGTCACCCGGTCCGGGTCCACCACGGGCACGCGGGTGTGGAAGCGGATCACCTTGACGTGTTCGATCCCGTCGAGCGCCCTGAGGATCGGCCGCAGGCGGTCGGGCGACATGATGAACGGGTCGCCACCGGTGAAGATCACCTCCCAGATCTCCGGGTGGGAGCGGATGTAGTCCAGCGCGGCGGCGAGTTGGGACTCCTTCAGCATCGAGTCGCCGGGGCCGACCACCTCCCGGCGGAAGCAGAACCGGCAGTACACCGGGCACACCAGGACGGGCTTGAGCAGCACGCGGTCCGGGTAGCGGTGGGTGACGCCCTTCACCGGGGTGAAGGGATCGTCGCCGATGGGGTCCTCCCGCTCCTCCGGCAGGGAGGTCAACTCGTCTTCGGTGGGCACGAACTGACGGGCCACCGGGTCGTCCAGCTCGACGATGCGGCTGCGCATCGCCGGTGTGATGCTCAATGCGTACCGTTTGGCGACATCGGTGATCGCCGCGACCTGATCCTCCTGGATCAGGTGCTGTGCGAGCAGTTCCTTGGGAGTGCGGATCGGGCGCGAACCAGCCATGGGTTCAACTCCTGGAGAGAAACCGAATGGGGATCGTTCAGCGACCGGGCACGGAGGTGCCCGGGGAGAATCCGGGAACGCACGTCGGCGGACAGTGGAATTCCGGGGGCGATAGCGCCGCGAGGCTGCGAGGGTGCGGATCCGGAGGGCGATCCGGCGGCGAAACCCAGTCGGGACAGGTCCGTTTGTCCCTCGGCTGAAGGCCGACAATCAAGGACGCTACCCTCGGTGGTCTGAACGCGTCAAGGATCGTCTGTGGCGGTGTCCGGAGCCTCGGGTCATCGAATGGTGATGATCGATTCCGGCCCGGCAAAAGGCCGTTAAGCCGGTAAGGCGTTAAAGCGGTAAGGCGTTAAAGCGTTAAGGCGTCACGCCGAGAGGGCTTCGCCGTCCTCCGGGAGCGCGCACACGGCCGCCAGCTCGTCCAGCGACAGATCCAGCGCGAACGCCAGCGCGGCGATGGTGAAGAACGACGGCGTCGGCGCCCGTCCGGTCTCGATCTTGCGCAACGTCTCCGCCGAGACGCCGGCCACCGCCGCCACCTCGACCATGCTGCGCGCGCCGCGCGCCTCGCGCAGCAGCGCCCCGAAGCGCTCCCCGCGCTCGCGCTCCCACGGGGTCAGTGGAGTCCTCACCATGCCGTCGATACTAGGCCCTCCCTCCGGGGTCGCGTCGTGCTCCCGCGAGGTCGCGCCGTGCGCCCCGCTCCGGTGCTCCCGTCCTGCCGCGCGGCCGCCCCGCCTTCGACCGTGATACAAATACCGGTATAAGAATTGGATTGAGGGGAGACGACCCACCATGGTCGAAATCAAGTCGGACGCCGCCCTGGACGCGATGCGCGAAGCCGGGCGGGTGGTGGCGGACGCGCTGGCCGCCGTGCAGGACGCGGCGGCCGTGGGCGTCAGCCTGCTGGAGCTGGACGAGGTGGCGCACGGCGTGCTGAGGGCGGCCGGGGCCACCTCGCCGTTCCTCGGCTACCGGCCGTCCTTCGCGCCCGTGCCGTTCCCGGCCGTCATCTGCGCCTCGGTGAACGACGCCGTCGTGCACGGCATCCCGGGCGGCTACCGGCTGCGCGACGGCGACCTGGTGAGCATCGACTGCGGCGCCCTCCTGGACGGCTGGGCCGGGGACTCCGCCGTCAGCTTCACCGTCGGCGCCGCCCGGCCCGAGGACGCGGTACTGATCGACACCACCCGGCGCGCCCTGGAGGCCGGGATCGCCGCCGCCGTGGTCGGCAACCGGATCGGCGACATCGCGCACGCCATCGGCAAGGTCGCCCGCGCCGGACGCTACGGCCTGCTCGAAGGCTTCGGCGGGCACGGCATCGGGCGGAGCATGCACGAGGACCCGCACGTACCCAACGAGGGCCGCCCGGGCCGGGGTTACCCGCTGCGCCCCGGCCTGGTGCTGGCGCTGGAGCCGATGCTGACGGCGGGCGGCCGGGGCGACTACCACACCGATCCGGACGGCTGGACGCTGCGCACCACGGACGGCAGCCGTGCCGCGCACATCGAGCACACCGTCGCCATCACCGAGGACGGCCCGCGCGTCCTGACCCTCCGGTAGCCGGAGCGCGGTGGGCTGATGGTCGGCGACGACCGGACCTGTGACGGCGGGGCGGCCGCCCTCGGCTGCGCCTTCCACCCGGTGGACCATCTGCCGGTCGAGCAGCGCCCGGCCGCCCTGACGCCGCTGCTCGACCTGCCGCCCTGACCGCCGCCGGCGGCTTCGCTTCCGGCCGCGTGAGCCGCCGTGTGCGCCGGCCTCCGAGCCGGATCCGCTGGAGGATTTGACGCACTGTCAAGTGCGGTCGGGCTTGCGGGGGTTTACCCCACCACCGGTCGGCCCGCTGCCCGGATGGGCCCAAGTCCCCGTGCCCGGAAGACTTCCGGGCATGCCGAACCTCAACCGCACCCTCGCCGTGGTCACCGCGGCCGCCGCGCTCTCCGTCACCGCCCTCGCCGCCCACCCCGCCGCCGCGGCCGGCTCGGACCGCCTCACCTGGACGGCCTGCCCGGGCCAGGCCGATCCCCGCCAGCAGTGCGCCACCGTCACCGTGCCGCTCGACTACGCGCACCCGGACGGCGAGCGCATCACCATCGCCGTCTCCCGGATCACGGCCGCCAAGCCCGGTCTGCGCCGTGGTGTGCTGCTGACCGTCCCGGGCGGGCCGGGCGGCTCCGGTGTGGACGTCCCGAGCGGCGCGGTGAAGCGCCTGCCGCAGTCCGTCCTCGACCGCTACGACCTGGTCGGCTTCGATCCGCGCGGCGTGGGCCGCTCCACGCCGGTCAGCTGCGGTCTGGAGCACGCCGATCTCGCGATGGTGAAGCTGCGCCCGTGGCCGGCCGCGGACGGCTCGATCGACGATAACCTGGCCACCGCCCGCCGGATCGCCGAGACCTGCGCCCGCAACGGCGGCCCGGTGCTGCGCAGCATCTCCACCCGGAACGAGGCCCGGGACATCGACCGGATCCGCGAGGCCCTCGGCGAGCGCCGGCTCTCCGCCTGGGGCACCTCGTACGGCACGTACGCGGGGGCGGTGTACGCCACCATGTTCCCCGGGCGCACCGACCGGATCGTGCTGGACAGCAACGACGACCCGGGCCCGTCGCGGGTGGGGCGCGGCTGGCTCGCCGCCTTCGGCCGGGGCGCCGAGGACCGCTTCCCGGACTTCGCCGCGTGGGCTTCGGCGCCGGGCAACCCGGACCGGGTCGCGGACACCCCGGACGAGGTCCGCCCGCTGTTCCTGGACCTCGCCGCCCGCCTCGACGCCGCGCCGCTGCCCTGGCCCGGCGCCAACCCTGCGGAACTGAGCGGCAACGTGCTGCGCGAGACGATGCTGGAGAGCCTGTACGCGGACGCCAAGTTCCCCGACCTGGCCCGGCTGATGTTGGTCGGCCTCGGCCGTCGGCCGCTGCCCGCCCCGGTGCTGCCGCCGGACGAGGCGGTGCAGAACACCATCGCCGTGTCGGTCGGCGCCCTCTGCAACGACGTCGGCTGGCCCGCCGATCCGGCCGGTTACGTCCGGGACGTGGCCGCCGAGCGCGCCGCCCGTCCGCTCACCGCGGGCATGCCGGTGAACGTGATGCCGTGCGCCTTCGGGCCGTTCGCGCCGGGCGAGCCGCCGGTGCGGGTGACCGGCCGGGGCCCGGCGAACATCCTGCTGGCGCAGAACCTGCGGGATCCGGCCACCCCGTACGCGGGTGCGCTCAAGCTCCGTGCGGCGCTGGGTGATCGGGCCCGGATGGTGACGGTGGACTCCGGCGGCCACGACGTCTACCGGGCCAACGGGAACGCCTGCGGCGACGCGGCGGTGACGGACTTCCTGGTCACCGGTCGTCGCCCGGCCGGGGACGTGTCCTGCCCGGCAGGCTGAGCAGGGGCGGGCCGGCCGACCGGCGGACGGCGGGATCAACAGGCCGTAGACGAACGGTCCTTGTCCGAACCCGGGCGTCCGTCCGACCGGCTGGAATGAGCCGAATCTGTGGCGGATTTGTGACAAAGCTTCGCCAACACCCTGCCCTGGCACGGTATTCGCGGCCGTAGTGTTCCAGTTATGTCACCGAAGAGCCGCATACCTGCCCCGGACGCGGGCGACACCTGGGTGCCGCGCCCGCGGCGTCGTGAGACCCCGATCGGATTCCTGGGTCACACGGTCACGTTCCTCGGCTGCTGCACTCTCGGCGGTGTCCTGCTGGCCGGCCTCATCCTTCCCGCGGCGGGCGCCGTCGGGCTCGGGGCCAAGAGCAGCGCCGAGGGCTTCGAGAGCATCCCCGACGACTTCAAGGCGCCGGCGCTGACGCAGGCCACCCAGGTCTTCGACGCCAAGGGAGGCCTGATCGCCAAGGTCTACGAGCGGGACCGCACGGTGATACCCGCCGAGCAGATGTCACCGCTGATGCGCCAGGCGCAGGTGGACATCGAGGACGCCCGCTTCTACGAGCACGGCGCCGTCGACCTCAAGGGCATCCTGCGGGCGATCACCAAGAACGCGGAGAGTGGCGCCGCCGTCCAGGGCGCGTCGACGCTGACCCAGCAGTACGTGAAGAACGTCAACGTGGAGAAGGCCGGCGACGACCCGGTGGCCGTCCTGGAGGCGCAGCGCAAGACGCTCGGCCGCAAGATCCAGGAACTCCGGTACGCCATCAAGCTGGAGGAGGATCTGACGAAGGATCAGATCCTCACCAACTACCTGAACATCACCTTCTACGGCCATCAGGCGTACGGCATACAGGCGGCCTCCCAGCGCTACTTCAGCAAGGACGCGAAGGACCTCGCCCTCCCCGAGGCGGCCATGCTCGCCGGGCTGGTGCAGAACCCGTCCCAGTACGACCCGAAGCTGCACCCGGTGGCCGCGCAGAAGCGTCGGGACACCGTCATCGACAAGATGGTCGAGAACAAGCACATCACCGCGGACCAGGCCAAGGAGGCCAAGGCCGCGCCGCTGGGCCTGAAGTACCGGGACCCGCAGAACGGCTGCATCACCGCCCAGGCCGGCATGGGCTTCTTCTGCGACTACGTGCGCCACGTGGTCAAGCAGGACCCGGTGTTCGGCAAGAGCGCCGCCGAGCGCAAGAAGCTGTGGGACACCGGCGGCCTCAACATCTACACCACGCTGGACCCGGACAAGCAGGCCGCCGCCCAGAACGCCGTCTCCGAGCAGGTGTACGTCACCGACCCGGTCTCGGCGGCGATGACGATGGTCGAGCCCGGCACCGGCAAGATCCTGGCGATGGCGCAGACCCGCCCCTACGGTCTGGCGAAGGAGAAGAACCAGACCGTCGTCAACTACAACGTGGACGCGGCGATGGGCGGCGGCATCGGCTTCCAGCCCGGCTCCAACTTCAAGCCGATCGTGGCCGCCGCCGCCCTGGAGGCCGGCCTGCCGCCCACCCAGCGGTACGACTCGCCCAACCGGATGGACTGGCCGACGACGAGGACCTGCGACGGCACCTGGAAGAACCCGAACAAGGGCAAGAAGGAGGGCAGCATCCCGAACGAGAGCCCGCGCGAGGTCGGCCCGTACGAGCTCAAGGAGGCGATGGCCCTCTCGGTGAACACCTACTTCGTGCAGATGGAGCAGGAGATCGGCCTCTGCGCGGTCAAGCAGATGGCCAACAAGCTGGGCGTCACCGGCAAGGCCGACGGCAAGCCGCTGGAAGAGGTCCCCGCCCTCGGCCTCGGCACCCAGGAGGTGAGCCCGTTGACGATGGCCAACGTGTACGCGAGCTTCGCCGCCCGCGGCACCTACTGCGTGCCGCTGGCGATCAACAAGATCTCCACGGTGGACGGCAAGGACGTCCCGGTGAGCCCGGCCAAGTGCACCGAGGCGATGTCCACGGACACCGCCGACGTGATCAACAGCGTGCTGCTCGGGGTGACGGAGAAGGGCACCGCCAAGGAGCTCAGGCTGGACGACCGCCGGCAGATCGCGGCCAAGACCGGGACGACGGACGAGAAGAAGTCGGCCTGGTTCACCGGCTACACCGGCAACCTGGCCGGCTCGGTCTGGCTGGGCAGCCCGGGCACCAAGGTGCCGATGAAGAACATCCGGATCGGCGGCCACTACCAGCAGGAGGTCTTCGGCGCGACCGGCCCGGGCCCGATCTGGGAGCAGGCGATGAGCGACGCCGTCCGGAACATGCCGGAGAAGGACTTCCCGACGGTCTACATCCCGGACCCGCCCAAGCGCGACCCGAACTGCGCCACCCCCAGCGGCTCGCCGACCGGCACCTGCGGGAGCGGCTCGGGCAAGCAGCGCCCGAGCAGCCCCGGCAACCCGAGCAGCCCCGGCACCCTGAGCACCCCGGGCACCCCGGGCGGTCCGCTCAACCCGAACAGTCCGGTCGGCCGCTCCGCGCCGTCCACGCCGTCGGGGCAGCCCGGGCAGTCCACCCCGTTGGCTCCCCCCGCGCCGGCCGACCCCGGCGACAACCAGGACCAGTGAGCCGCCCGGTCCCGCCTGAGTACCCGTACTCAGGCGGGGCCGCGGACCGGCGGCGGACGATGGGTGCCATGCCGCACAGCATCCTCGGTGTCCCCGCCGTGTTCTGGCCCTCGATCGGCTACCTGGCCGGGTACCTGGTGATCGGGCTAGCCGCCGCCCGCGAACTGCGCGCGGGCACCAGCGCGGCCAACGCGGTCCGGCAGTGGACCGCCGCCGTCTGGACGATGCCCGGCTTCCTGCCGGCGATGCTCGTCAACCCGTTCCCGGACGGCAGTGCGGCCCGCTTCCTGTCCGCCACCGCCGTGGGCGCGGCGGGCAACGCGGCGCTGCTCGCCCTGCTCGCCCACGTGGTGGGGCTGCCGTAGCGCGGACGCTACCGTGCCTCGACCGGCTCGCCGGTGTCCTGGTCCAGGTTGAAGACCCGCCGGTAGGAGTCGGTGACCACGGTGATCTGGTCCCGGCCGGTCCAACTCGCCTCCACCAGCCGGGCGTCGTCCGGTGCCCGGCCGATCTGGGCCAGCGACCAGCGCCGCCCGGACCAGCCCGCGCCGACCTCCAGCAGCACCTGCCAGTCGTCGTTGTCCTTCGGCGCGGTGGCGTACGAGCGGTGCACCACGACCAGGGCCAGCTCCGGGCGGGCCGGGGCGGTCTCCCGGCTGCGCGTCTCGGCCGCCGAGACCTTGTGCGCGGCCAGCACGCCGAGCAGGAACACCACCCCGGCCGTCACCGTGACCGCCCGGGTGGCCGTCCGTACGGCGGTGCGCCGGTCGCCCAGCCAGGCGGCGGCGATCAGCGCGGCCAGCGCCGCGCCGAGCAGCAGCTCGGGCCGGTTGAGCAGGTCGGCGACCAGCATCAGCCCGCCCGAGCGGCTCTCCCACTGCCCCTCGGTGTAGAGCAGCACGGCGGCCGCCCCGCCCGCCAGCAGCAGCCGGACCAGGACGCGCCTGGCCTTCGGCATCCGGTTCCTCATCGTCCCCCCGTCCGATGCGTCACAGCTCTGCGAGCAGCTTGCGGCCCTCCGGCCAGTCGCCCAGCCCGGAGTCCGAGTTGAGGTGTCCGTACGCGCCCGGCTCGACGTACCGGGCGCCCCACGCGCCGGCGAACAGCCGGGCCCGCTCGGGGCTGACCCACGGGTCGTCGGTGCTGGCGACGACCACGGCCGGGAACGGGAACGGCGCCAGGGCCACCGGCCGGAAGCCGGTCAGCTGCGGGACTTCGGCGGTGTCGATGTCCGCGGGGGCGACCAGCAGCGCGCCGCGCACCGCGGCGGTCCGCCCGGCGGGCGCGGCGGCCACCCAGCGGGCCACCGTGACGCAGCCGAGGCTGTGGGCGACCAGCACCACCGGCCCTTCGGCGGCGGCCTCGGCCACCGCCGCGTCCACCCGGGCGATCCAGTCGCTCTGGTCGGGGTGGTCCCAGTCCGCCTGCTGGACCCGGCGGAAGGCGTCCGGTTCGGCGGCCTCCCAGCGGGTCTGCCAGTGCTCCGGGCCCGAGTTCTGGTAGCCGGGCAGGACGAGGTGGGTGGTGCGGTCCGGCATGGGCTCCTCCGGTGTGCGGTCGTGGCGGGTAGCAGGAGTCTAGGACGCGGGCAGCCGCGGCCCGCAGCCGGGCGGTGACCCGGCGCGCACGACCCTCGGCAGGCGCGCACACCCGGTGACGCGCCGCATTACGCCCGGTGCGCCCTGTTGCCAACGGCACGGCCGGTGCGGGAGGTTGGTCCGGGCCCGCGGCCGGTGGCCACCGGCCGGGGCCCACGCCGTGTCGGACGCTCGACCATGTGGAGGGATGTCGGCGATGACATCGAAGATCCTGCTCGTCACCGGGGACGCCGCCGAGTCGCTGGAGGTGTTCTACCCGTACCAGCGGCTGCGCGAGGAGGGCTACCAGGTCGACATCGCCGCCCCGACCAGGAAGCGACTCCAGTTCGTCGTCCACGACTTCGTCGACGGCTACGACACCTACACCGAGAAGCCCGGCTACACCTGGCCCGCCGACCTCGCCTTCGCCGACGTCGACCCGGCCGACTACGTCGCGCTGGTCATCCCCGGCGGCCGCGCCCCCGAGTACCTTCGCAACGACCCGGACGTGCAGCGGATCGTCCAGCACTTCTTCGCCGGCGACAAGCCGGTCGCACAGATCTGCCACGGCCCGCTGATCACCGCCGCCGCCGGGGTGCTGTCCGGCCGCCGCAGCGCCGCCTACCCGGCGCTGGCGCCGGACGTGAAGGCGGCGGGCGCCGAATTCGTCGACGGCGAGGCGGTGGTGGACGGCGTGGTCGTCTCGGCCCGCGCCTGGCCCGACCACCCGGCGTGGCTGCGCGCGTTCATCGAGATCCTGCGCACCAAGGCGCCGGCTTCCTGACCCGCCCGCCCAGGCCCGTCGCGCCCCCGACCCGTCTCGGGGGCGCGACTCCGGGAACCCGTCAGGGTCACGCCCCTCCCCAGGTAGCAGGCGCGCCGCCCCGGAGGCTGACGACCGCCCCGCAGTCGCCCTGCCATGGTGTCAAAGACCATGGCAGCGGCGGAGGTTGACAGCCCTGCCGGCCGGAACAGGGAGGACGTCATGACCACCGACCCAGCCGCCACCACCCGGCGCCGCCGACGCGGGCCGGCCCTGCGCGCCGCCGTCGCGGCCCTCGCGGGCGCGGGCCTGATCGCCGCGCTCGCCCCGGCCGCCGCCGCCCAGGACGCGGCCCGCCCGGCGAGTGCCACCGACCGCAGCGCCGACTGGACGGCCCTCGACACCGCCCTCGCCGACCTGACCGCGAAGAACGTCGCCACCTCCTCCCTCGCCGCCGTGCGCGAGAACGGCCGGCTCGTCCACCGCGCCGCCGGCGGCGTCGCCCGGCTCGGCGCGGACACCCCCGCCGACCCCGCGGGCCGCTTCCGGATCGGCAGCACCACCAAGACCTTCGTGGCCACCGTGCTGCTCCAACTCGTCGGCGAGGGACGACTGGGACTGGACGACCGCCTGGAGAGCCTGCTGCCCGGCGCGGTGCCGAACAGCGCGGACATCACCGTCCGCGAACTCCTCAACCACACCAGCGGCGTCGCCGACTACACCCAGGACCCGGCCTTCAACTCCTACGACCAGAACTGGCTCGACACCGGCCGCTACACGTCCTACAGCCCGCAGGACCAGGTGGACATCGCCGACAAGTACCCGCCCGCCTTCCGCCCCGGCCAGGACTGGCAGTACTCCAACACCAACTACGCCCTGGTCGCGCTGATCATCGAACGCCTCACCGGCCACGGCTGGAACGAGGAGGTGGAACGCCGGATCATCCGCCCGCTCGGCCTGACGGGCACCTCGATGCCGCTCTACTCCCCGGTCATCCCCGGCTCGCACGCCCACGCCTACCTCAAGCTCGACAGCGGCCCGGCCGACGTCACCTCGCTCAACCCCTCCATGGCCGGCCCCTCCGGCGCGGGCATCTCCACCACCGCGGACCTGACGACGTTCATCCGCGCCCTGCTCGGCGGCCGGCTGCTGCGCCCCGCCGAACTCGCCGAGATGCAGAAGACCACCGCCCACGGCGGGGGCCAGGCCTACGGGCTCGGCCTCCAGCGGGTGGACACCCCGTGCGGTGCGTTCTGGGGCCACGCCGGCGGGATCCCCGGCTACAGCACGATGATGCTCGGCTCGCTCGACGGGAAGCGCCAGTTCGCCAACAGCACGACCTTCTACGACGCGCCGGATCCGGCCGCGGCCCTCGCCGCCTGGCAGCGGGCGGTGAACGCCGGCGTCTGCGGCGGGCAGGGGTAGGACGGGTGCTGCGGATCCGCCCCCTACGCTGTCCGGCGACAGGAACGGCCGACCGTCACCAGGAGGACGAGACATGGCAGAGCCGCTGATCGCCGCAGTCGGGGGCAAGGTGCCCACCGTCGACCCGGGCGCCTTCCTCGCACCGAACGCCGTCGTGGTCGGGGACGTGACGATCGGCCCTGGCGCGGGCGTCTGGTACGGGGCGGTGCTGCGCGGCGACGCCGAGTCCATCACCGTGGGCCGGGACAGCAACATCCAGGACAACTGCACCCTGCACGCCGACCCCGGCTTCCCGCTGGTGGTCGGCGAGCGGATCTCGGTCGGGCACAACGCGGTGCTGCACGGCTGCGTGGTCGAGGACGACGCCCTGGTCGGGATGAACGCCACCGTGCTCAACGGCGCCCGGATCGGCGCCGGTTCGCTGGTCGCGGCGGGCGCGGTGGTGCCGCAGGGCATGCGGGTGCCGCCCGGCTCGCTGGTCGCCGGGGTCCCGGCCAAGGTCCGCCGCGAGCTGACCGAGGACGAGAAGGCCGGCATCAAGGCCAACGGCGAGGGCTACCTGCTGCTGGCCGCCGCCCACCGCGAGCTCGAACCCCTGGCGCAGCCCCGGGCCCAGATCCAGCCCCAGCCCTAACGCTGGACGCCGACCGGAGCCGCCGCGGCCGGAGCCGTCGCGGCCGGAACCGTCGCGGCAGGCTCCGGTGCGGCGGGCACGGGCCGGCGCCGGTCGGCCGCCCAGGCGAGCACCGCGATCAGCGCGCCCGAAGCGGCCAGGCCTGCGCCCACCAGGGTCGGCGCCGTCCAGCCGAACCCGGCGTCCAGGGCCAGCCCGCCGAAGTAGGCGCCCTGCGCGTTGGCCAGGTTGAACGCGCCCTGCACCGTCGCCGAGGCCAGCGTCGGCGCGCTGCGCGCCTTCTGCAGGACCAGCGTCTGCACCGCCGGCACGATCGCGAAGCCGAACAGCCCGATCAGCACCACCGTGACGGCGGCCGACCAGCGGGCGTGCGCGGTCACCGCGAACAGCGCCAGGGTGGCGGCCAGCAGCACGAAGGCGGCGCAGACCGTCGGGCGCAGCGCCCGGTCGGCCGCGAACCCGCCGATCACGTTGCCGATCGTCATCCCCACCCCGAACAGCGCCAGCACCAGTGTCACCGAGCCGGTGGCGTACCCGGACACCTCGGTGAGCAGCGGCGCGATGTAGCTGTAGCAGGCGAAGAAGCCACCGCAGCCGAACACCACGGTGGCCAGCGCCAGCCACAGCTGCCCGTCGCGGAAGGCCCGCAGCTCGTGCCGCAGCCCGGCCTGCCCGGGGGAGGGCAGCGACGGCACCAGCCGGGCGATGGCGAGCGTCCCGGCGGCGGCGATCAGGACGACCACCAGCATGGTCGCCCGCCAGCCCAGGTGCTGCCCCAGCAGTGTGGCGGCCGGCACGCCGACGATGTTGGCGATGGTCAGGCCGGAGAACATCACGGCCACCGCCCGGGCCCGGCGGTCCGGGGCCACCAGTTCGGCCGCGGCCACCGCGCCGGCCCCGAAGAACGCGCCGTGCGGCAGTCCGGTGATCAGCCGGGCGGCGGCCAGCGTCCAGAAGTCCGGTGCCAGCGCGCACAGCAGGTTGCCGGTGGCGAACAGCCCGGCGAGCGCCACCAGCACGGCCTTGCGCGGCCGGCCGGAGGCGAGCGCGGTGAGCAGCGGGGCGCCGATGACCACGCCCAGCGCGTACGCGGAGATCAGCCAGCCGGCCTGCGGGATGGAGACGTGCAGATCGTCGGCGACCTGGGGGAGCAGCCCCATGGCGGCGAATTCGGTGGTGCCGATGGCGAACGCGGTGACGGCCAGCGCGAGCAGCGCGAGAGGCAAGGGGGTGACTCCGGGGTGACGCCCGCGGACGGGGAGGCGCGGCGGGACGGGGGGATTCGTTCGTCCGGCATCCTAATCCGGCCGGATGACGCCGCCGTGAGGTGCGTGTGACGGGAGGGGGTCGCCAGTACGGCGTCCACGCGCGAGACTGGGTGCATGTGCCGCAACATCAAGACGTTGCGCCCGCCGGTGACGCTCGACGCCGACGAGGACGACTTCCGCGCCGCCGCGCTGCAGTACGTCCGCAAGGTGTCCGGGTTCCGCGCCCCGGCGGCGCACAACCGCGAGGCCTTCGACCGGGCCGTGGACGCGGTCGCCGAGGCCACCGCCCGGCTGCTCACCGAGCTGGAGGTCCGCGGCGCGCCCGCCCGGGCCGCCGAGGCCACCGCGTAGGCCGACCGCCGTCCGGCGGGTCCGCCGACCGCGGCCACGCATCGGGACCAGGAGATCGGGACAATCGGGACAGGAGATGGAGATGACCCCCGCGAACCGTTACGTGCTCACCTTCCCCGGCACCCCCGGCACCCAGGCCCCGCAGGACGTCGTCGTGGTCGTCCGCACCAGCGCGACGGGCCCGGGCGGACACCCGGTGTACGAGGACGCCAGCGGCATCGTCCGCGCCGAGATCAGCGACGCCGGCGAGGTCCGGATGCTCGCCAGCGGCGGCCACCAGTCCCCGCACCTGCCGGTCCACGCCGAGCCGCTGCCCTGACCGTTGCCCCGGCTGTTGCCCTGACCGTCCGGCATCCGCCGACGATTTCCGCGAACCCCCCGGGTGCCGTCCGTCCCTGGGGCAGAATCGGCCGCATGACCACAGCGCGCTGGCAGGGCACCGTCGTCGCCGAGAGCGACGAGACCGTCGTCGTCGAGGGCAACCACTACTTTCCGGTCGAATCCGTCCGGACCGAATTCCTGCGTCCGTCCGACACCACCACCGTCTGCGGCTGGAAGGGCACCGCCGGTTACTACACGTTGGAAGTGGACGGGCGGACCAACCCCGACGCGGCCTGGTACTACGCCGACCCGAAGCCGGAGGCCGAGGAGATCCGCGGCCGGGTGGCGTTCTGGCGCGGGGTCGAGATCACCGGGTAGGGCGTACCCCGGGAGCGGAGGGGGTACCGGACATCTATGGCAGTCTTCCGTAAACCCGGACGTTCCAGGCCTGTCCCCGAGCCCGCCCCCACCCCCGCCGCCGTGCCCGACGCCGGCTTGGCCGGCGAACTCGCCGAACTGGTCGAGCAGGCCGAGCAGCCCGAGGGCGAGTGGCGGATCGCCGAGTACCGGGCCGGCCGCGGCCGCGGCCGGGCCCTGGTGGCGAACGCGGCCCACCTGCTCGGCCGGGGCGGCCGGGTCGCCGCCAAGGGTGCCGCGTTCGGCGGCCGCGCCCTCACCGAGCAACTGGTGCGGGCCGCGCCGCGGATCCCGGTGCGCGACCTCGCCACGCTGCGCGCCCAGCACCCCGGCGCGGCCGACCCGGAGGCGCTGGCCGACCTGCTGGTCACCGGCGCGGCCCGGGCCTCCGGCGCGCTCGGCGCCGGCGTGGGCGCGGCGGCGATGCTGCCGGTGCCGCCCGCGATGCCGGTGGAGATCGCGGCGGAGACGCTCGCCGTCGCGGCCTTGGAGATCAAGCTGATCGCCGAACTGCACGAGGTCTACGGCGCCCGGGCGCCGGGCGGTGTCACCCAGCGGGCCGGGGCCTACCTGGGCGCCTGGGCCAACCGCCGGGGGATCGACGCGAGGTTGCTGTCCCGGCCGGCCGGGTTCGCCGCCCTGGCGCTCGGGGCGGAGGTGCGCCAGCAGGTCAGCCGCCGGCTCACCCGCAGCTCGCTGCGCCGCCTGCCGTCGCTCACCCCGCTGCTGGTCGGCGCCGGCATCGGCGCCACCGTCAACCGGCGCGACACCCGCCGGCTGGCCGCCGAGGTCCGCGCGGACCTGCGTGCGCGTCCCCCGGTCGACCGCGCCTACTGGGCCGCCGCGGCGCCGGCGGTGCGGGGCGAGGTCGTCCCGGGGGACTGAACAGCTAGGGCCTGTCCGGCGGGGCCGGGGCGGCCGCGCCCCGGCCGGCCTTGACGCCGTTCACCATCGCCTGGTGTATCGCCCGCGCGGTGGTCTCGTCCGCCGCCGGGACGGGGCTGCCGGTCACCGTGTACCAGTCCAATGCGCCGGTGTACTGGACGGTGAGCCGGGCCTCGCCGTCCACCCAGGTGGTGTGCACGGTGAGGTCGCCGGAGATGGGGCCGATCTCGGTGGTGGTGACCCCGCCGGGTCCGCTGATGATCGACTGCGTGGTCCAGGTCGCCCACGACGTGCGCGGGTCGACGGGCGGTCGGGCCTGCCTGCCGTTTTGATCGTGTTCGGTCATGCGCTTATCCTCCCCCGCCGGTGAGTCGCTGCCCGGGCAGCGACACCTGCGGTCGCGAAGACCGCCCGGTCCCACCGGGCGGTCGGGTGCTCACAGCTGTTCAGCGGTCCGGACCGGACTCCTCCAGGGTGGGCTCGCCCTCCGCCTGGGAGGTGTCCTGCGCGTGCAGGTTCTGCATCGAGGTGATGCCCTCTTCGGGATCCGCGGCGCGGACGTCCTCGTCACGGTCCGTGCTCATCTCGGCCCGTTCGCTCATGTCGGTCATGGCGGGCTCCGTCTCCTCGGCCGGTCCGGGCGCGCTCCGAGCCGGGGTGCGGCAGGGCCGGGTCTGTCTCTCACCCCCCAGCCTGCCCCCGCCCCGGCCCCGGGGCCAGCCGAACGGGCTAGGGCGGGTCTGACAATTCCCGCCGCGTGCTGATCCGACGCGAATTGTCGGACACGCCCTAGTCGCCGGCCGGCCCCGCCCTCCGTCCGACGGCCGTCACCAGGTGACGGGCAGCGACCGCATTCCGTAGATGAACGCCTCCGAGCGGAACTTCCGCCCCTCCCCGGTGGCCGCCGGCCGCAGGCCGGGCAGCCGCCGGAACAGGGTGGCCAGGGCGATCTGGAGCTCGGCGCGGGCGAGCGGCTGCCCGAGGCACTGGTGCACGCCGAAGCCGAAGGCCATGTGCCGCCGGGCGTCCCGGTCGAGGTCGAGCTGGTCGGCCGGTCGCAGGTCGGCGCCGCCGAACATCTCCTCGTCCTGGTTGGCGGTGGAGATCAGCGCGATCACGCCCTCGCCGGCCCTGATCACGGTGCCGCCCAGCTCGACGTCCTCCAGCGCGACCCGGGGCAGGCCGTGGTCCACGATGGTCAGGTGGCGCAGCAGTTCCTCGACGGCGCCGGGCAGCGCGGCCGGGTCGGCCAGCCTGGCGATCTGCTCGGGCTGGTCGAGGAGCAGGGCGGTGGAGAGCGAGATCATGTTCGCGGTCGTCTCGTGCCCGGCTATCAGCAGCAGGATGCCGGTCGTGGCGACCTCGCCCGGCGTGAGGTCGTCCCGGACGGCGAGCCGGCTGAGGATGTCGTCGCCCGGCTCCTCCCGCTTGCGGGCGGCCAGGCCGCCGAGGTACTCGCGCAGTTCGTCCGAGGCGGCCTGGACCTCCTCGGCCGAGCTGTGCTTGTTGAGCAGGGTCCGGCTGAGGCCCTGGAAGCGGTCCCGGTCCTCGTACGGGACGCCGAGCAGCAGGCAGATCACCAGCGAGGGGACGGGCAGCGCGAAGTCGGCGACCAGATCGGCCTCGGTCCGGCCGTCGGTCATCCGGTCGAGCGCCTCGTCGACGATCTGCTGGATGCCGGGGCGCATCGCCTCGACCCGCTTGACCAGGAAGTCGCCGGTGACCATCCGGCGCTGCCGGGCGTGCTCGGGGTCGTCGAGCCGCAGGAAGCTCGGGTTGGCGAGGAGGGCTTCCCGGCGGCCGGGCACCAGCAGCGGGAACCCCTGGTGGCGGGCGTCCGCGCTGAACCGGCGGTCGGACAGGATGGTGCGGACCTCGGCGTAGCCGGTGGCCAGCCAGCAGGACTCGCCGTCGGGCAGGGCGGCGCGGGTGATGGGTGCCGTCGCGGCGGCCTCGGTGTAGGCGGGCGGCGGGCTGAACGGACAGCCGGCGTCGCGCGGGGCGGGCATCGGAAAGGTCCGGGCGGTGGGTGTGCTCGTCAAGGTGGGGTCTCCTTGCGTCGCAATGTCCTCGGGTGGGTGGGGTGGCGCCGGGGCCGACGGTTCGCGCGACGACGGCCGGGAGCGGCGGTCGTCACGGTGGCCGGGGTCGGCGCGGGCGGGGGACCGTCGGGAGCCGGCGGGGGCGTCAGCCGGCGTCCTCGGCGGAGTCCTCCTCGGTGACGGTGATCGCGCCGCCCGGGCAGAGCTCGGCGGCGAGCCTCAGCACGGCGAACTGCGGGGGCTTGAACTCGGTCTGACGGAGGACCACCAGACTGTCCTGCTCGTCCTGGTCGAAGATCTCCGGAGCGTTCAGGACGCACATCCCGGAGCTGCAGCAGCGGTCCCGGTCGACGCTCACCTTCATGGTCGAGCACCTCTCGCCAGTGCGGCGCCGGGCGTCCGGCGGCCGCCTCTCGTTGTCATTGCCAACCTAACCGCCACCCTTGCGTCCACGGAGGGGCGATGCGGGGATCGTCCAGAATGGCCGATTCGGGTCGGAGCCGGTCCAGCGCCGCCGCAAAGGGGGTTTGAAATTGACGTTACTCCGCCAAAGGACGGCTCACAGCCCCTCTGCGGCGGCAATCTCCCGGACGGTGGCGACGGTGTCGGCCTCGGCCGCACCCTTGTCCGGCCGGTAGCGCACTACCCGGGCGAACCGCAGGGCCAGCCCCGCCGGGTAGCGGGGGCTGCGCTGGAGACCGTCGAAGGCGATCTCGACGACCAGTTCCGGCCGGACCCGCACCGTCCAGTCGTCCCGCCCGCTCTCGCGGGCGAGGAGTTCGGCGGTCTGCCAGGCGAGCGTCTCGTCGGTGAGGCCCTTGAAGGTCTTGCCGAGCATCACCCACGGGCCCAGCCCGGGCTCGCCCGCCGCCCGGGCGCCCAGGTGCAGATTGCTGAGGAGGCCGCGCCGCCGGCCGCTGCCCCACTCGGCGGCCAGCACCACCAGGTCCAGGGAGTGCCGGGGCTTCACCTTGATCCAGCCGGCGCCGCGCCGCCCGGCCGCGTACCCGGCCGCCGGGTCCTTGACCAGGACGCCCTCGTGACCGCGGGCCAGGGTCTCGCGGAAGAACGCCAGTGCCCGCTCACCGTCCCCGGTCTCGGTGCGGGGCACCCGCAGGCCCTCCGGCACCGCCTCGTCCAGCGCCGCCCACCGCTCCCGGCCGGGGCGGTCCACCAGGTCCTCGCCGTCCCGGTGCAGCAGGTCGAAGAAGAAGGCGCTGAGCGGGACTTCGGCGCGCAGCCGCTCCGGATCCCGCCGGGAGGCGGTGCGCGCGGCGGTCTCCTGGAACGGGCGCGGTCGCCCGTCGGGCCCGAGCGCGATCGCCTCGCCGTCCAGCACCGCCGAGCGCAGCGGCAGCGCGAGCGCCGCCTCGGCCACCTCGGGGACGCGCGCGGTGATGTCGTCCAGGCCGCGGGTGAACACCGCGACCTCCGCGCCGTCCCGGTGCACCTGCACCCGGACGCCGTCCAGCTTCCACTCCAGGGCGGCCGGGCCGGTGCGCTCCAGCGCCGACGCCACGTCGGGCGCGGAGGCGGCCAGCATCGGCCGCACCGCCCGGCCCACCTCCAGCCGGAACGCGGCCAGCGCGGGCGCCCCGCCGGTCAGCGCCGCCTCCGCGACCGCCCGGGCGGAGCCGCGGAACATCAGCGCCCGGCGCACCGCCGCCGCGGGCACCCCGGCCGCCTGGGCGACGGCGTCGCCGACCAGCGCGTCCAGCGCGCCCTGGCGCAGCTCGCCGACCAGCACCGCCCGCAGGAACGCCTGCTCGACCTCGGTCGCCCGGGCGAACAGCCCGGCCAGCAGCCGCCGCCGCTCGGCCTGCGCGCCGGGCCCGTGCACCCCGGCGATCCGCTCCAGCTCCCGTTCGGTCTCCCGGACGCCGAGCGAGGCCTCGGCGGCGGGCGGCGGCAGGTCGCGCAGGCCCGCCGGGCCGACGCCGGTGCGCAGCCGCTGCGACTCGCCCGACAGCAGGCCCACGGCCGCCGGGGCCTCGGCCGGGCCCAGTGCGCGCAGGCAGTCCGCGAGCAGCGCCGTCTTGGCCCGCCGTCCGGGCTCGGCGGCGACGGCGCGGGACGTCTGGGCCAGGTGCCGCAGCCGCATGGCGCTCCTCGGGTGGTGCGTGGCCGGGCGTCCAGGATCGGCCACCCGACCGGCCACCGCACGGCGGGCGGTGCGCCCGTACCGCGCCGGAGTGGAGTGCGCGGGCGGCCGGTCTTGGCCGTGGTGGAGCTCGGCGCGGAGCCGACGGCCCGTCATGCTGGCGCCACACCGCGGCCCGGCGACCCCGGGGCCCGCCCGCCCGATCAAGGGAGACCGAGTTGACCACCACGACCCGCTGGAGCGTCGGCGCGCCGGAGCGCGCCGACTACCCCGTCTGGCGCGAACTCTTCCGCGGCTACTGCGCGTTCTACCGGCTGCCGATGCCGGAGGAGAAGGCCGAACTGGTCTGGTCCTGGCTCCACGACCCGGACCACGAACTGGAGGGCCTGCTGGTCCGCGACGGCGACGGCACGCCGGTCGGACTCGCCCACTACCGCCCGTTCGCCCGCCCCCTGCACGGCGCGGTCGGAGGCTTCCTCGACGACCTGTTCGTCGCGTCCGAGGTGCGTGGCGGCGGCGCGGTGGACCAGCTGCTGGCCCGGCTGCGGGCGATCGCCGCCGAGCGCGGCTGGAACACCGTCCGCTGGATCACCGCCGACGACAACCACCGCGCCCGCAGCAAGTACGACCAGGTCGCCACCCGGACCATGTTCGTCACCTACGACATGGCCCCGGACGCCCCGTGACCCGCGTCCGGGCGGCCTGAGGGCGTGCCTCGGGAGCGGGCCCCGGGTCCGGCCGCGGCCGGACCCGCGACCCTGCCACCGGACATTCGTTCGGACTTTCTGTTATCGGCGCGTCGCCGGGTGGTCTCCCAGGTGTCGGCACCCGACCCGCCGACCTGGACAGAAAGCGTGGGCACGTGAACAGCGACGACAGGACGACCATCCTCCCGGCGAACGGTGCCGAGAGCGGTGCACGGAGCGGAGCCTCCGGCCGACCCGGCGGCCGCGCCGCGCGCCGGGCCGCCCAGCGGCACACGGAACGCCCCGGAGACCGGGGCCGCCGGGCCCGACGGCGCGGTCCGGTCGGCCCGGTCGCCGCCGTCGCCGCCGCCGTGGCCGGCACTGGACTGCTCGCCGCCCTGGTCGGCGCCGGCTACGCGGCCTACGGCGGCAAGCAGGCCGACCGGGACGCCACCGGCCAGGCGCTGGCGGCGGACGCCGCCCTGATAGCAGCCGAGGCCGGCACCCACGACGGCATCCAGGTCCCCGGCGCCGGGGGAGCGGGCCCCGACGTCGCCGCGCCGCCGGTCACCCCGGCCGCCACCGACGTGGCACCGGCCCCGACCAGTGCCGCCGCGACCACCCCCGCCGCTCCGGCGTCCCCGACGGCCCCGGCGACCGCGACGCCGACCCGGACGGCCACCGGGAGGCCGAGCCCGAGCACGCCCGTGACCGCTCCCGCTCCCGCCAAGCCCGCCGGCACCCCGGCCGCCGCGCAGCGCACCGGCGCCCCCGCCCCCACGAGCGCCTCGGCGCCCACCCCGGTCGGCGGCGGCGCCGTTCCCTCCTCCGCCCAGCAGGTCGTCGACCTGGTCAACGTCGAACGCGCCAAGGCCGGCTGCGGCCCGGTCAGCGCCGAGCCCCGGCTGGCCGGCGCCGCCCAGTCGCACAGCGACGACATGGCGGACCGCAACTACTTCGACCACGCCAGCCCCGACGGCGACCACGCCGACCACCGCATCGAGGTGACCGGCTACCGCTGGAGCACCTGGGGCGAGAACATCGCCCGCGGCCAGAAGGACCCGGCCGCGGTGATGGATTCCTGGATGAACAGCCCCGGTCACCGTGCGAACATCCTGAACTGCGCGTTCAAGCAGCTCGGGGTCGGTGTGCGGACCGGTTCCGGCGGCCCCTGGTGGACCCAGGTCTTCGCCGCCCCGGCCTGACCGGCCCTCCGGCAGGGTCCGTTTTCCGATTCCGCGCAAATTGTTGTTATCTGATCACTCACCACAGGTCTCCGAGGAGGCAGCGGCGAACGGAACACGGCAAGACGGAGTGCGGACCATGAACGCTGACGTGCAGAACAGGACCGGGACCACCCTGGTACGCGCGGCCCAGGCGGGCGACCGGCAGGCCCAGGAGGCGCTGGTCGCCGCCTGGCTGCCGCTCGTCTACAACGTCGCCGGGCGCGCCCTGGACGGTCACGCCGACGTCGACGACGTCGCCCAGGAGACCATGATCCGCGCCCTGGACGGCCTGGACGGGCTGCGCGAGCCGGAGTCCTTCCGCTCCTGGCTGGTCGCCATCACGATGAACCAGATCCGTCGTCGCCACGCCGCCGGCCAGCAGCAGCCCACCGTCGGGGGCCTCGACGAGACCTGGGAACTCGCCGACCCCAGGGCCGACTTCACCGACCTCACCGTCCTGCGCCTCGGCCTCTCCGGCCAGCGCCGGGAAGTCGCCGAGGCCACCCGCTGGCTCGACCCCGACGACCGCGAACTCCTCGCCCTCTGGTGGCTGGAGGCCAGCGGCGAACTCACCCGCGCCGAACTGGCCGAAGCCCTCGACCTGACCCCGCAGCACACCGCCGTCCGCGTGCAGCGGATGAAGAAGCAGCTCGAAGCCGGCCGGATCGTCGTCCGCGCCCTCGGCGCCTACCCCCGCTGCCCCGAACTCGCCGACGTCACCACCGGTTTCGACGGCACCCCCAACTCCGTGTGGCGCAAGCGCATCGCCCGCCACATCCGCGGCTGCGCCACCTGCGACCGCCTCGGCCGCGACCTCTTCCCCGCCGAAGGACTGCTGGCCGGCCTCGCCCTGGTGCCGATCCCGCTCGGCTCGCCCGCGCTGCTGCACTTCCAGCACACCGCAGCCACCGTCGCCACCACCGCCCCGACCGCCGCGAGCACCCACGCGGGCTGGGCCGGGACCGCCGCGCGCAAGGCCGTTCTGGCGAGCGGTGCGGTGGCGGTGGTGACCGTCACCACCCTCGCCCTGGTCTGGTCGCACCCCGCCGACACCCCGAGGGAGGCGACCCCCGAACCCACCACCCCGGCCGCCGCTCCCGCAGCCCCGGTGCCCCCCGCGACCCCGGCCGCCGCCCCGGTCACCCTGTCGGCCACGCCCACGCCCACGCCGACCCCCAGCGAGACACCGACGGCCACGCCGTCACCCACCGCCACCCGGTCGGTGGCCCCGCCGCCGCCCAGCCCGGAGCGCCAACTCGTCGACCTCGTCAACGCCGAACGCGGCAAGGTGGGCTGCGCCCCCCTGCGGATCGACCCCCGGCTGCACGGGGCCGCCCAGAAGCACGCCGACGACATGGTCGCCCGTGGCTTCTTCGACCACGTCAACCCGGACGGCGTCCGCACCGACGCCCGGCTGACGGCCGTCGGCTACCGCTGGTCCCAGTGGGGCGAGAACCTCGACCGGGGTCCGACGTCCCCCGCCACGGTGGTCGCCCACTGGATGGACGGCGGCATCCACCAGACCAACATGCTGGACTGCGGCTTCAAGGACGTCGGCGTCGGTCTGGCCACCGGCCCCGCCGGCGCCTACTGGACCCAGGACCTCGGCGCCCCGCTGCCCTGACACCGCACCGCAGCACCGTCGTACCGACACGTTGTCGCGCTGCTGCGAGCTAGGCGGGGGTGACCCCGACCAGTCCGTCGGCCGAGCCCGTCACGTACCCGGTCGCCTCCCCGACCACACCGCCCGCGTCCCCGACCTGCCCCGGCAACGCGTCCGGCGCGCTGGTCAGCGATCCGGACAGTCCGTCCTGCCCCCCGACGGCACTGGCGTGCGCACTCGGTGCGGTGAGCGAGGCCACGAAACCCACGGCGAGCGAGGCGACGGCGAGCATGCTGCGCTTCTTCATGGCGGGTCCAACGACGATCCGCCGGGCGGGTTACGAGGACGGCGGCGGATTCCCTCGTCCGTGGCCGCGCGGCCGGGGCCGCGGCACAGCCGCAGCCCGGTGACGGCCGGTCGGCCGAACGCTGGCGCCGCGGGCCCCGGACGGGCTGTCGGGCCCCGGGCCTTTTCCGGTGGCGGGAGGCGTGGGAGGGCGGTGGGATGGGGAGGGGTCGGGAATGATTCCGGCAAATCGGTTGAATCACCACACTTTCGGTCTCATCGACGTCGGTCTCATCGACCAGGACCCCCCACCGCGACACGAAGGGCACCCGATGCACGCAGCCGAGCTCACGCCAGCCGTCCTCGCCGAGCTGCGCCGCCCCCGGCGCTACCCGGCCGTCTCCGTTCTGCTGCCCACCCACCGCAGCGAGCCCGACAACACCCAGGACCCGGTCCGCCTGCGCAACCTCGTCGCCGAGGCGAAGAACCGGCTGCACGCCGACGAGGCGGTCAGCCGGGCCGACCGGCTGGACGTCGTCGAGCAGCTGGACCGCGCGCTCACCGAGGTCGACCTCGTGCACGCCGAGGACGGCCTGGTGATCTACGCCGCCCCCGGTGAGCACCAGGTGTGGTCCCTGCCGCGCCCGGTGCCCTCCCGGGTCGTGCTGTCCGAAACCTTCCTGACCCGCAACCTGGTCTCCGCCTACACCGCCGGTGCGCCCTACTGGGTGCTGACCGTCGCCGCCGACCGGGTCGCCCTGTTCAGCGGCAGCGGGGCGCACCTGGCCGAGCACACGGGTGCCGCCTTCCCGCTCGACCAGGTCCGGCCGGACTGGGACGTCGAGCGCCAGGAGCGGATCGGGGACGTACCGAGCACCTTCCGCGACGAGGAGACCCGCCGCTTCCTGCGTTCGGCCGACACCGCGCTGGCCGCCGTGCTGGAGGCCGACAACCGCCCGCTGTACGTGCTCGGCGAGGCCGCCGCGATCTCCCTGCTCGACGAGGTCGGCACCGCTGCCAAGCGGGCCACCGCCCAGGTCTCGCACGGCGGCCTCGGCCACGCCGCCGCCGCCGCGGTGGCCGAGGCCGTCCGGTCCACGGTCGCCGAGCAGGGCAGCAAGGCCGTCACCGAGTTGCACGAGCGCCTCGACCAGGCCCAGGGCGTGAAGGGCCTGGCCGCCGGCATCGACGAGGTCTGGCAGACCGTCGCCGAGGGCCGCGCCGCGCTGGTCGCGGTGGAGGAGGACTACTGGCAGCCCGTCCGGGTGACCGACAACCACCTCGTCCCGGCGGCGGCCGGTGAGCCCGACGTCCGCGAGGACATGGTCGACGAGATCGTGGAGCGCGCCCTCGACACCGGCGCCAAGGTGCAGTTCGTCCCCACCGGCGAACTCGACGCCCGCGGCCACATCGCGGCCGTCCTGCGGTACTGACCCGCCCGGTACTGACCCGCCCGGTACTGACCCGCTCGGTGCGGGCCCGGCACGGCACCGGGCCCGCACCGCCGTGTCACGGCCGCGTCAGGACCGGTGGAACGCCCGCCCGGCGGCACCCGAGGAGACCGACCCGACCCCGGGTATCAGCCCGCCGGTGATCGGCCGGGCGTCCGCACCGCGCAGGGCCGCCCCGCCGCCCGCGCCGTACCACCGCGCCGTCCACCGGTCGCAGCCCCGGCACCTACCCGTCGCCGCTCGCCACCCATGAGAGGACCCCCGTTCTCTGATCGTGCTCGGGACGCTAGCAGGAGCCACTGACACTGAACCCAGGTCGGCCAGGTCGGCCCGGACGGTCCTCAGCGGGTCGTGGTCGAGGAGGGAGTGCTCCCCTCGGAGGTCCGGATCGAGTCCAGCACCTGCTGCACCTGCTGGATCGTCACGTGCGACGGCTCCCGCAGGCAGGCCGTCAGCTGGATCAGCACCAGCGTGCCGGTCCGGGCGACGGCCCGATGGCCGATGAGCTCGCGGGTGCCGCCGAGCGTGAGGCATTCCTTGTCGAGCGTGACGTCGGAGGTGACGGCCAATGAGGTGGTGAACTTCCCGACCAGGTCCGGTTGGTCCACCAGCCGGAGGGTGAGGAGGGCGCCGCCGACGGGCAGCAGCGTGTCGGACGGGCAGGCGATGCCCGCCGTCCGGCAGGGGGACGCGGGGCTGATCGGCCCGGTGGCCAGGTAGCCGATGCCGTTCCGGGGGTCGCCGTTGAAGGTGCTCTGGCTGTACCAGCCGCTCGGCAGGTCGAGCGCCAGGTTCGGGTACGACGAGAAGCGGACCTGCGATCCGGGCGTCGGCACCATGGTCGGTGTCGCGCTGGGGCCGATCGTCGGAGTGGGCGGTACCCCGCCCGGCACCGTTTCGGCCGGTCCGGTCACCCCCGGTCCCGCAGCCGTCCCCAGTCCCGCGCCCACCCCGCGCTCCGGCGTGGGCGCGATCGCGGGCGCGGCGGCCAGCGCCGCGGCGACCAGCCCGGCGGTCAGTCCGGCCCCGAGCCCGGCGGCCCGCCGTCGGCGCCGGGTGCCGATGGCGCGGGCGCGTACCCGTTCCATCCGGTCCTCGGGCGTGGCGAGCTCCGGTACGGCCTGGTGGAGCAGGATCCGCAGCTCCTCGCCCTCACCGCCGTCCGGCCTCGGGTCGTCCGGGTCCAGCAGGTCAGTACCGATCACGGGGTCCCCCCGCCAGCAGCAGTTCCCGGGCCGGCAGTCGGCCGCGCAGCGCGGCGAGCGCGCGGTGCGTCTGGCTCTTGACCGTGCCGGTGCTGCAGCCCAGGACCTCGGCGGTCTCCTCGACGCTGAGGTCCTCGAAGAAGCGCAGCACCACCACGGCCCGTTGGCGCGGCGGCAGGGCACGGACGGCCTGGGCGACCACCTCTCCGAGCACCACCCCTTCGTACGGGTCCGCGCTCGCCGGCGGCGGCTCCGGCAGTTCGCCGTGCGGCAGTTCGCCGGTCCAGCGGCGGCGCCACCAGGAGACGTTGCAGTTGACCAGCACCTTCCGCAGGTAGGCCTCGGGCCGGTCGATGGAGATCCGGTCCCATTTGGGCCAGATCTTGGCGAGCGCGGTCTGCAGCAGATCCTCCGCCTGGTGCGGGTCGCCGGTCAACAGCCAGGCCACCCGCAGCATCTTCGGGCCGCAGGCGGAGACGAACTCCTCGAAGTCCGGTGTGCCATCCCTCATCCCGCCGTCCCCGCCATGGTGTCCGTGCCGTCCCTGTCAGCCGTGGCGGCCTGCTGGGCCGCGATCGTGGTGTCCTACTCACAGCTGATGAACGTGCTGGACGGTGTTTCGGGTTGTCTTCCGGGCACGGGGATTTTCGGCCGGCCGGCGCGGGGAGGTTGGACGGCCCGCGAGCCGGCCGGGACTCGGCCGGGCGGCGGGCGGGCCGTGGGCACCACGATGGCCGCGTCGGGCCCGTCCGGCCAGAGGCGCTCACGGGGCGTCCGGGCGCACGATGCGGCGCGCCAGGGGCGTACGGGTGGGACGCAGGGGGCGGCGGACCACGGACCGGGCCAACCGGGTGGCGGTGGGTCAGAGCGTCCCGGAGCCGTGCGGCGCCTCGGTGGGGACACCGCGGGCGGCGGCCGCCGGGTCCGAGGTCACCGGGGTGACCGTCCAGTCGGGGTGGCCGGGCATCGGCGGGGTGCGCAGCCCGTACAGCCAGTCGGTGAGGAAGCCGGAGAGGTCCTGGCCGGAGACCTCGGAGGCGGTGCGCAGGTAGTCCCGGGTGGTGGCGGTGCCGTACCGGTGCTCGCGCAGGAAGGTGTGCTCGATCCGGTCGAAGGTCCCGGCGCCGACCCGCTCGCGCAGTGCGAACAGCACCAGCGCGCCGCCGGTGTAGCGCTGGCTGTCGAAGAGCTTGGCAGCGCTGGGAGCGGCGACCGGTCCGGAGTCGTGCCGCCACTGGTCGCCGAGGCCGTAGAGGGCCCGCATCCGGTCGACCAGGGTGGTGTGGCCCCAGGCGTCCGGCCAGCCGCGCTCGTAGCGGTAGACCAGGGCGTAGTAGTCGGCGTGCCCCTCGTTGAGCCACAGGTCCGCCCAACTGGCGGGGGAGACGCTGTCGCCGAACCAGGAGTGCACCAGCTCGTGCATCTGGTGCGAGCCGATCGCGGACTCGGGCTGGCGCAGGAAGTCAGGCTTGTAGAGGGTGAGGGTCTGGGTCTCCAGGCCGGTGAAGCCGAACGCGGCGGGGTCGTCGGTGTCGGCCGGCAGGAGGCCGTAGGTCTCGAAGGGGAACGGCCCGAGGTGCTGCTCGGCCCAGGTCAGCTGGTCGGCGGTGAGCGCCAGGGCGGGTTCGAGGTCGGCGGCCCGGGCGGTCGGGACGACGTCGCGCAGCGGCAGGCCGTGCGGGCCGGTGCGCTCGCGGACGGTGTAGTTCCCGACGGAGACCTGCACCAGCTCGGTGGCCATCGGCTCGCGGGAGGCGTAGCGCCGGGTGGTCCGGCCGTCGCCGAGCCGTTCGGTCTGCGTCAACTCCCCGTTGGCGACGCCCAGCAGGCCGTCGGGCGCGGTGACGGCGATGGTGAACCGGGCCTTGTCGCTGGGGTGGTCGTTGCACGGGAAGACGGTGTGCGCGCTGTCCGGCTGGCCGGCCACCGCGAAGCCGTCCGGGGTCGGGACCCAGCCGGTGTGCGGGAGCCTGGCGCGAGGGTCGGCGGTGTACTCGACGGTCAGCCGCGCGGTGGTGCCGCGGTGCAGGGGCCGGGGCGGGGTGATGGTCAGTTTCTCGTCGTGGGCGGCGAACCCCGCCGGGCGCCCGTCGACCCGGACGGCGCGCACGGTCAGGCCCAGCGCGTCCAGCTCCAGGTGTGCCAGGGTGCGGGACGGCCGGGCGGTGATCGCCGCGGTCGCGTCGACCGTGCGGGTATCGGCGCGGTAGTCGAACGACAGGTCGTAGGCGAGCGCGTCGTACCCGCTGTTGCCGAGTGAGGGGAAGACCGGGTCGCCGAGGCCGTCCGCGGCGGTGGCGGCCGGGGTGCCGGCGGACAGCAGCACCGCACTGAGCACGAGTGGGAGGACGAGGCCGACACGGGGCCTGGACAGGGTGATCACCGCACTTCGGGAGTCGTGGCCTCGGGGGGCCTGGCTGCGGGATTCGTGGCTTCGGGAGCCCCGGTGAGGAGCGGGGCCGGGCGGCGGTACGTGCGCGACGCACCGGGCACGGACCCTAGCGGACCGGGGCGCCCGCCAGGCGCCGCCGCCCGGACGGTTGTCAACACGAGTCCATCCCCCGGACGGCCTACAGCGATGGCGGGGCCGCCGCGCGCTGGCTAACGTTCGAAGTGCTTCGCCCCCTGACGGACGAGGCCACGGCCGTCGGAGAACCTGGCCAGGTCCGGCGGCCGTCCTTCATGCCCGGGTGCACCCCGTAGGCTGGCGGCCGAGACGACGCCCGCGTACCGGATGCCAGGAGCCGCCGTGACCAGCCCCGATTCGCACGTTCTGGTGATCGGCGAGTGCGTCGCCGACATCGTCCGCACGGATGGCGCCCCGGACACCGTCCACCCCGGCGGCAGCCCCGCGAACGTCGCCTACGGCCTGGCCCGGTTGGGGCGGCCCGCCACCCTGCTCACCCAGCTCGGGGAGGACGCCAACGGCCGGCTGATCCGGGCGCACCTGGAGTCGGCGGGGGTGGTGGTCCGGGCCGCCGGGGTGGCGCGGACCCCCTCGGCCGTGGTGCGTCTCGACGGGCAGGGGCGGGCGCGCTACACCTTCGACATCGGCTGGACGTTGCCGCCGACCGAACTCGCCGAAGCGCCGGGCGCGATCCACCTCGGCTCGATCGGGGCGGTCACCGACCCGGGCGCGGCGGCGGTGCTGGCGCTGGTCGAGCGGTGGCGCGGCCGGGCGCAGATCAGTTACGACCCGAACGTGCGCCCCGCGCTGATGGGCGAGCGGGCGCGGGCCGTGCGGCGGGTCGAGCGCTGCGTGGCGCTGAGCGACGTGGTCAAGGCGAGTGATGAGGACCTGGCCTGGCTCTACCCCGGTGAGGATGCGGAGGCGGTCGCGCGCCGCTGGCTCGCCCTCGGCCCGGCCGTGGTCGCGGTGACCCTGGGTGCCGACGGCGCGTTCGCGCTCACCGCCGGGGGCGGGCACGCGCGGGCCGCAGCCGTTCCGGTGCCGGTCGCCGACACCGTCGGCGCCGGGGACTCCTTCACGGCGGCTTTCCTGCACGCCCGCGCGGCCGGCGCCGACCTCGCCGGCTGCCTCACCCAGGCGGTGACGGCCGCCGCGCTGACCGTCTCCCGCCCCGGCGCCAACCCGCCCTCGACGGCGGAGCTGACGGCCGCCCTGGCGCAGGCGAGTTAGGGCGTGCTCTAGCCGGCCAGCTCCTTGCCGTACCAGATCTGGGCGTACGGGCCGCTGCTGTAGGCGGGGATCTCGCGGTAGCCGTGGCGGGTGTAGAGCGCGCGGGCCTCGACCAGGTCGAGGCGGGTGTCGAGGACGATCCGCCGGGCGCCGAGCGAGCGGGCGGCCTCGTCGACGGCGGCGAGCAGTCGGGCGCCGCCGCCGGTGCCGCGCAGGCCGGGGCGGACGAACACCCGGGTCAGCTCGACGGTGTCGGCGTCGCGCCGGCGCAGCCCGGCGCAGGACTGGGCCGCGCCGTCGTAGTGGCCTAGCAGGAAGAGGCCGTCCGGTGCGGCGAGGTCGTCGCTGGGGGAGCCGGCCAGCCCCGACTCCAGTTCCTCGGGGGTGCCTTCGCGGCCGAGGTGCAGGCGGTAGTAGCGGTTGGCCACGTCGTAGTAGTACTCGCGCAGCAGGGCCAGGGCCTCGGGTGCGGTGACGTCCGCCGTGGCGACGGACCAGAGGCGGGCGGTGCGGGGCGCGGTGTCGGTCATGGGCGCATGATCGGTGGTCGCGGGCCCGGTCCGCAATCGGGTTTCGCACGGCCGCCCGGTCGGCTCGGGTGCCCGGCCGGTTCGGCAAAGGAAGGGCAAGGAGCCCGGCGCGTCGTTGCCCCGCACGGGTGATGAGGGGGTTGGCGGGGGTGCGCTGCGGGGGAGCAGTGCGTCTATGAACAGATCATCAAATCATCGCATTAATGCGGGTTTGAGAGGGATTCAGGGACGCGGCGCCGGTGCTCGGGCGGGTGTGCGGACCGGTTTGCTGGCCACCGTCTGCCTCTCCGCCGTCGCCGCCGGCTGTGCGGGGCCGGCCGACCCCGCGCGGCCGGCCGTCGTCCCGCCCGCGCCGGGTGCCGTGCCCGTCGTCGAACACGGGGTCGGCCGCCCGCCCGAGGCGCTGCCGGTGCTGCCGGGCCTGGCCCGCAAGGAGGAGGAGGTCGGCACCGAGGCGGTCGCGCGCCGGGATTCGGAAACCCGGGCGGCCCTGGAGACCGCGCACCGCTGGGGCCTGGAGGCCCCGCCGCTGAAGGCGCCGCCACGCCCGGCGACCAGGCCGGTGCTGGCCCAGTCGCAGGGCGTGAAGCTCAAGGAGGGGCGGCCGCCGGTGGTCTACCGGGTGCCGACCGACGAGAAGGTGGTCTTCCTCACCGTCGACGACGGCTCCGAGAAGGACCCGGAGTTCTCCCGGATGGCCGACGAACTCGGCATCCCGCTCAGCACCTACGTTTCCGACTACCTGGCCCGCGAGAACTACGGCTACTTCCGCGACCTGCACGCCCAGGGGGTGGAGATCAACAACCACACCATCAACCACCGCAACCTGAAGGTCCTCGGCTACGAGGCCCAACGCGACGAGATCTGCCGTCAGCAGGACCAGCTGGAGAAGCAGATCGGCGTCCGCCCCCGGCTGTTCCGGCCCCCGTACGGCGAGTACAACGACGACACGCTGCGCGCGGCGGCGTCCTGCGGGGTCCAGGCGGTGCCGCTGTGGAACGAGGAGGCCTTCCCGGACCACATGGAGTGGCGCTACGACGACCGCAAGCTCCACTCGGGCGACATCATCCTCACCCACTTCCGGGGCACCGACCTCTGGAAGGCCTCGATGCCGGACCTGCTCCGCAAGGTCGTCAACGACGTCACCGCGCAGGGCTTCGCCCTCGGCCGGCTGGACGACTACCTGTAGGAGTTCGCCCGTCGAGGGCTCCGAGGATCAGCCGAGCGAGAGGGCGTCGAGGTACACCCAGGCGCCCTCGTGCCGGACGAACCGGCTGTGCTCGGTGAGCACGCCCTGCTCGCGGCCCTCGGTCCAGTGCGCCCGGAAGGCGACCGTGCCCTCCGCGTGGAAGGCGCCGCCCTCGGTGGTGGCCACCACCTCCAGGCCGGTCCAGCGCAGCGCCGGGTCGAAGTCCACCTCGGCGGGCCGGGTGTCCGGGTGCCAGGTGCGCAGCAGGTAGGCCTCGTCCTGGGCGGCGAAGGCGCTGTACCGCGAGCGCATCAGGGACTCGGCGGTGGTGGCCGCCGTCTGGCCGCGGTGCAGCCGCCCGCAGCAGTCGCCGTAGGCGGCGGGCAGGCCGCAGGGGCAGGGGGAGGAGGGCAGCAGCCGGGGCGCGGAGGCGGCGGCGCGGGGCGCGGGGTGACGTCGGGACATGCGGTCCATTCTCTCCCTCCGGCCCCGGCCGCCCCGACCGGGGCCGGTGGGGCGTCCGGGTGCGGGTGCTCAGCAGTGGGCGGAGTCCGGTTCGCCGAACCAGGCGTGCAGCGCGCGCAGCAGCCCGTCCGGATCCTCCTCCCCGGGAGCGGCGGCCCAGGCGACGTAGCCGTCCGGGCGTACCAGCAGCGCGCCGGCGGGTGGTTGCGGGCAGTCGGCCGTGAGCACGTCCACCCGGCCCTTCCAACCGGCCGCGAGGTCGGCGAGCCGTGGCGGGCCGTCCGCGAGGTCGAGCAGCAGGGCCCGGCCGCCGCGGGCCAGTTCGGCGAGCCGGGTGGGGCCGGTGGCGGTGGTCAGCGGGAGGTCCGGCGCGAAGCCGCCGGCGAGCGGGTGCGGGCAGTCGGTGTCGTACCGGACGTCGCTGCCCGCCATGAGCGCGGCGATCCGCCCGAGGTTGTCCTGGTACGCGAGCAGCTCGCCGAACAGGGCGCGCAGGGCGGTGACGGCCGGGCCCGGGGACATCAGGGCCATCTGGGCCTGCGAGTGCATGAAGACCCGTTCGCCGATGGGGTACCGCTCGCGGTGGTAGCTGTCCAGCAGGCCGGGCGGGGCCCAGCCCTGGAGGTCGGCGGCCAGCTTCCAGCCGAGGTTCGCGGCGTCCTGGAGCCCGAGGTTGAGGCCCGGACCGCCGGTGGCGGCGTGCACGTGCGCGGCGTCGCCGACCAGCAGCACCCGGCCCTCGCGGTAGCGCTCGGCGAGCCGGGTGTTGTGCCCGACCTGGCGGCGCGGGGTGTGCGCGCCGGGCGTGTCGGCCGGGGCGAGCGGCAGGTCGGCGCCGGTCACCCGGCGGACGCTGGCGCGCAGTTCGTCCAGCGTGGCCGGCACGGTCTCGTCGACGGGCGGGCCGGCCCACTCCATGGTGGCCATCATGGCGAGTTCCGGGCCCATCGGGGCGAGCACGAACACGCCGTGCGCGGTGCGGGTGTGGGTGAACGGGCGGAACGGCGTCGGGCAGCCGGGCAGCAGCACCTCGCCGGTGTCGAGCACCCGCAGTCCCTCGGGCGGGCGCACGTGGGCGATGCGCGCGACGGGGTCGGGCGAGGTGACCCCGGGGAAGCCGATCCCGGCCAGCTTGCGGACGGTGCTGCGGCCGCCGTCGGCGCCGACCAGGTAGCGGGCGCGCAGCCGCTCCGGCCCGTCCGGTCCGAGGACCTCGACGGTCACCCCCGCCGCGTCCTGGCTCAGGCCGGTGACCTCGCGGCCGTGGTGCACGGTCACGCCGAGTTCGCGGGCCCGCTCCGCCAGGGCCTGCTCGATCCGGTGCTGCGGCACCGGCAGGGCGTACAGCGGGTTGCCGTCGAGCTCCCGGAGGTCCAGCGGGAACGCGCCGAACACGAAGCGGGGCACCGGGGCCGGGGCGCCCGGGCCGCCGAGCCGCTCGTACAGGCCGCGGTGGTCCAGCAGCCGGATCACCTGGCCGACCAGCCCGTTCGCCTTCTGCTCCGACGAACGTTCGGCCAGCCGGTCCAGCACCACCGGCCGGACTCCGGCCAGCGCCAGTTCGCAGGCCAGCATCAGCCCGTTCGGGCCGGCGCCGGCGATGATGACATCGTGGGTCATGGTAAATCCCCCTGTGCGACGGTGAGTTCACGAAGACGACGGTTCGGGGAGGCCGGCCGCCAGCTGCCGCAGTGCCTCCGCCAGGAGCGTTTGCAGCGGTACCGGCGGGTCGGCGCGCAGCCATACGTCGCTGGCCGCCTTGAGTGCGGCCAGGACGCCGGCGGCGACCAGTCTGGGGTGGAGGCCGCCGGGGTCGACCCCGGTCCGGGCGGCCACCGCCGCGGTGAGCCCGGCCTCGGCGTCCGCGCCGGCACGGGCCAGCTCGGCCTGGAGGGCCGGTTCGCGCAGCAGTAGCCGCACCGCGGCGGTCCACCGCGGGTCCGGCTGCTCCGCCGCGCCGTCGAAGGGCGCGAGGGTGGCCCGGGTGAGCGCCTCCCAGAGCGGTTCGGCCGCGGGCCGCTCGCTCAGCGCCTCGCCGACGAGCCGGATGCGGTCGCAGTGCCGGGAGACGATGGCCTCGGCCTTGCTGGAGAAGTAGTTGTTGTAGGTGCGCGGCGACACCCCGGCCGCGGCCGCGATGTCCTCGACCCGGACGTTCTCCAGGCCCCGTTCCACCGCCAGGCGCAGTGCGGCCCAGCTCAGCGCCTCCCGGGTCGCGGCCTTCTTCCGTTCCCGCAGACCGATCTGACTCTTCGTCATGACCACCACTCTCCCCAGAAGCCTGCGCGCCGCGCAAGACTGCGCGGCACGCAACTTTTTCGGAGCCGACACCCCGGGCGGATCCGCCCCGGCGGGGTTGCGAGGAGTCGCGCGGCGGCTCGGCGAGTCGCCCTGCCCACCCGGTTGGTCACTGATAGTAGTGGCCTGGTTGCGGAGCGGTCTCCCGCGCCGGTTCGGCGGGACGGTTCGACAGGACGTCCCGACAGCACACCTCGACAGGACATGAGGAGCGGTCATGGGTGGCAGACAGCGTCCGCCGGGAGCGCGGACCCCTCGGCAGGGCAGGCCCGTCGCGGGCGGCCGGGTGAACGCCCGGGCGGAGATCGCCCGGCTGGAGGGTTATCTCGCCTGGGAGGCCGAGGTCGCGGCGGCCGAGCGGGACGCCCGGGCCTTCGCCGGGCAGTTCCCGTGGCTGCCCGCCGCGGAGCGGGAGAGCCTGGAGCAGGCCTACGCCGCCGACCGGCTGCGCTACGCCGAGGAGGTCGTCGACCGCGCCGTCGAGCGCTGCCGCCGGCTGGCCGCCCGCTACCGCAGCGAGTGCCGCCGGATCTGCGCCCGCTGGGCCGCGCTCTGCCTCTCCGTCACCCTGGCGGCGGCGCTGTTCGCCGTCGTCCCGGCGGCCCTGCGGGCCTGAGCCGGGCCGATCCGCCGGCACGCCCGAGGGCCCGCCGCGCCGATGACGGCGCAGCGGGCCCTCGGGCGTGCGCGGGGATCAGTGGTGGCCGTGGCCGCTGCTGATCTCCTGGTGCTCCTCGGCGGTGGGCTTGGCGATCTGGCTGCCCTCGCCGTAGAAGCCGCGGGACAGCTTGGCCCTCGTCCGGGCGAACAGCCCGGCCTTGCGGACCACCCCGTTCTCGTCCACCTCCGGCGGCAGATCCTCCGGCTGCGGCTGCTCGTGCGCGGTGAGGGTGTACATCCGGCCCGGCGGGAGCGGGGCGTGCACCTCGACGAACTCGCCGTGCTGGAGCCGGTTGATCACGCCGGTCTCCCGGCCGTGCAGCACCTTCTCCTTGTCGCGCCGCTGCAGGCCCAGGCACCACCGCTTGGTGACCACGAAGACGACCACCGGCACGACGAAGAAGCCGGTGCGCACCGCGTAGGTGATCGCGTTGATCGACAGGTGGAAGTGGGTGGCGAGCAGGTCGTTGCCGCCGCCGGCCAGCAGGATCAGGTAGAGGCCGATCCAGGCCGCGCCGAAGGCCGTGCGCACCGGTGCGTTGCGCGGCCGGTCGGCGAGGTGGTGCTCGCCGCGGTCCCCGGTGACCCAGGCCTCCAGGAACGGGTAGCACCAGATGATCAGCAGCACGGTCGGGAAGACCATCAGCGGGACGAACACCCCGAGGTTCAGGGTGTGGCCGCCCCAGACGCTGATCTCCCAGCCGGGCATCACGCGCACCAGACCCTCGGAGAAGCCCATGTACCAGTCCGGCTGGGCGTCGGTGGACACCTGGTCGGGCCGGTAGGGGCCGTACGCCCAGATCGGGTTGACGGTGGCGATCGCCGACATGAACGCGACCACGCCGAAGACCAGGAAGAAGAAGCCGCCGGCCTTGGCCATGTAGACCGGCATCAGCGGCATGCCGACCACGTTGTCGTTGGTCCGGCCGGGCCCGGCGAATTGGGTGTGCTTGTGGTAGAAGACCAGGATCAGGTGCGCCGCGAGCAGGCCGACCATGACCCCCGGGATCAGCAGGACGTGCACGGTGAACAGCCGCGGCACGATGTCCTGGCCGGGGAACTCGCCGCCGAACATGAAGAACTGCAGGTACGAGCCGACGATCGGCACGGCCAGGACGGCACCCTCCATGAACCGGATGCCGGTGCCGGAGAGCAGGTCGTCCGGCAGCGAGTAGCCCATGAAGCCGTCGAACATGCCGAGGAACAGCAGCAGCGCGCCGAAGACCCAGTTGATCTCGCGGGGCTTGCGGAACGCGCCGGTGAAGAAGACGCGCATCATGTGCGTCAGCATCGAGGCGACGAACACGATCGCCGCCCAGTGGTGGACCTGGCGCATCAGCAGGCCGCCGCGGACCTCGAAGCTGATGTCGATGGTCGAGGCGTAGGCCTCCGACATCTGGATGCCCTTGAGCGGGACGTACGAGCCGTCGTAGATGACCTCGCCCATGCTCGGCTTGAAGAAGAGGGTCAGCCAGACGCCGGTGATGATGATGATGACGAAGGTGTAGAGCGCGATCTCGCCCAGCATGAAGGACCAGTGGTCCGGGAAGATCTTGCGCAGATTGGCCTTGGCCAGGGAGTAGATGCCGACCCGGCCGTCGGTCCAGTCGGCCAGGGCCTCGGCCTTGTTCGCGGGGTTGGCGCGCGTGCTGGTCACCGGTCCCGGCTGCGACTGCTGGTCGGTTCTCACGACGGACTCCCCGGCGTCCTCGGCGTGCCGGGCTGGAGGCCCGCCGGCAAAGACGCCGGCCGGCGAAGTGTTGTGATCATGGGACCTCTCGATACGGGCCCGCCGGCTGAACCGGCACGCGGAGCGGGTGACCCACTGGCCCGTTGCTCAGGGTGATGGAGCGCTTACTCTGTCATGCTGTCGGCAGGGGGCCGACTGTGCACGTCCATCGGTCCGTACGGCCGCTCGTGTCGGGCCGGACGGGGGGTCCTGACGTCCGATCGGCCGCCGGACGGGTGGCGGTGCTGCGCCCGGGTGCCGCTGAACCGTTTCGGCGCGCGCCGCGTCCGGAGGTCGCGCGATTCCGGGCCTACGCTGCGCCAATGGTGGATCACCCTGAACTCTTCGAGGACGTCACCGCGGCCCTCGCCCGCGCCGGGATCGACGCCGGGCCGGGCCCGTCCCTGCTGCGGATCGGCCATCGGCCGCCGGGGGTGGCGGTCGGCTGGTCGCCGGGGGAGGGGCCGGACGGGCCGCCCTCCCGGGGGGCGCGCGAGGCGGTCAGCGGTGCGGTCGCCGTCGTGCTGCGCGAGTGCGGCTACCTGGTCGCCGAGACGGCCGGCGGCGAGCTGTTGGTGACGCCCGCCGCCGCACCGGTGGCGGTGCCGGCGGAGCCGGAGACGGTGCCGGAGCAGTGGTGGGGCTGAGCCGGGCCGGCTCGGCAGCCCTCATACCGAACCCTTACCTGAACGGGGGGTCCTGTTGACCGCGGCGGCTCTAAGGTTTGCCTAAGCTAAGTCGAAGCGCCCTGGACCCCCGTGTCCGGGGCGTTCGGCTGTGCCGCGCCGCCGCCACCCGCGGCGGGCCGCCGAGTTCAGGTACGACCCGGGGTGACCGGGGGAGGAGCCCGCTGCATGTGGGATGAGGCGTTTCCCAGCTTTCTGATCGGGCTGCGCGAGGGTCTGGAAGCCGGACTGATCGTGTCGATCCTGGTCGCCACGCTCGTCCGCTTCGGGCACAAGGCCCGGTTGCCGCAGGTGTGGACCGGTGTCGCGGCGGCGATCGCGCTCAGCCTCAGCTTCGGCGCGGTGCTCACCTTCACCGCCGCCAACCTCTCCGGCCACGCCCAGGAGGCGTTCGGCGGGGTGCTGAGCCTGATCGCGGTCGGCTTCGTCACCGCGATGGTGTTCTGGATGCGCCGCTCGGCGCGCACCCTCTCCGCCGAGCTGAAGGAGAAGGTCCAGGCCTCGCTGGCGATGGGCGCCGGCGCGCTGGTGCTCACCAGCTTCCTGGCCGTCGGCCGCGAAGGGCTGGAGACCTCGCTCTTCCTGTGGACCAACGTGCGCACCGCCGGGGAGTCCACCGGGCCGCTGCTCGGCGCGGCCGTCGGCCTGGTGCTCTCGGCCGGCCTCTGCTGGGGCCTGTACCGGCGGGCGCTGAAGATGAACCTCACCCGGTTCTTCACCATCACCGGCGTCGGCCTGATCGTGGTCGCGGCGGGCGTGCTCGGCTACGGCCTGCGCGACTTGCAGGAGTCCGGGCTGGTCGGCGGCGGCAGCTCGTACGCCTTCGACCTGAGCGGCCACCTGGACGCCTCCTCCTGGTACGCCACGTTGGTGCAGGGCACCCTCAACCTGACCGTCACCATGACGGTCCTCCAGGTCGTCGGCTACCTCGCCTACCTGTGCATCGTGATGACGCTGTTCGTCGAGGGCGTCCGCGGCGGCAAGACCGCTCCGGCCGCCGGGAAGGCGGCGCAGGGCGAGGCGACGCAGGGCGAGAAGGCCGGGGCGGCCGCGCCCGAGGCCGCCGGGCCGGTGCGGTCCGGACGGCCGCGCTGGGCCGTGCCGACCGCGCTGGTCGCGGTGCCGGTGGTGGTCGCCGGGGCCGTGATCGCGGTCAGCGACGGCAAGCAGGGCAGCTCCGCCACCGTGTCCGTCTCCGAGCAGGAGTGCGGCAAGGGCTTCAGCACCCCGCTGCCCGGCCAGCAGGTCTTCCAGATGCACAACACCGGGGACAAGGTCTCCGAGGTCTACCTGGTCAACCCGGCCAGCGGCGCCGTCTACGGCGAGATCGAGGGTCTGGCCCCCGGCACCACCCGCGCGCTGACCGCGACCATCGGCTCCGGCGACTACGCGTGGCGCTGTGTGCCCACCGGCGGCACGTCCGTCACCTCGGCCGCCGTGCACGTCACCGGCGGCGGCCAGGTCAAGGCCGTCAAGCCGGTCGCCGAGGACGACCTCAAGGGCCCGCTCGACGCCTACAAGGACTACGTCGACAAGGGCCTCGCGACCCTGCTGACGCAGACCCAGAAGCTCCAGGCCGACGTCCACGGCGGCGACCTCGCCACCGCCAAGGCCGACTGGCTCACCGCCCACCTCCAGTACGCCTCGCTCGGCGCCGCCTACGGCACCTTCGCCGACCTCGACGGCAAGATCGACGGCCGGCCCGACGGGCTCGCCGACAAGGCCCAGGACAAGGACTTCACCGGTTTCCTGCGCCTGGAGTACGGCCTGTGGCACGGCCAGTCCGCCGCCGACCTGACGCCCGTCGCCGACCAGCTGGCCGCCGACGTCGCCAAGCTCGGGCAGGACTTCCCCGGCCAGGACTTCGACCCCGGAGACCTCCCGCTGCGCGCCCACGAGATCCTGGAGAACACCCTCCAGTTCGAGCTCACCGGCGACACCGACCAGGGCAGCGGCACCAACCTGGCCACCACCCAGGCCAACCTGGCCGGCACCCGGGAACTGCTGACCGTCCTGCAGCCGCTGCTCGACGAGCGCGACCCGCAGTTGCTCCCCCGCGTCGACGCCGGGATGAAGCGGGTCGGCGACCTGGTCGCCTCCGCCCACAAGCCCGAGGGCTGGACCGCACTGGAGCAGCTCCCCGCCGACGCCCGCCGCCAGCTCAACGGCGCCACCGGCCAACTGCTCGAAGACCTCGCCCCCATCCCCGCCCTGCTCGAGATCCGGAAGGCCGCCTGATGACCGACCACACCGCTGCCGGAGGCTCCTGCCCGTTCCCGCACGCCGCCGCGCCCGCCCCGGCCGTCGCCGAGGGCGGCTGCCCGGCCGGCCCGGCCCGCCGCAGCTTCGTCAGGACCGCCCTCGGCGCCGGCGCCGGAGCGGCCGTCATGGCGGGCGGGGCGTTCACCCTGGCCGCCGGTCCGGCCTCAGCCGGGGACAGCCGCCAGGCGAAGAGCGGAGTCGTCCCGTTCCACGGCGACCACCAGGCCGGCGTCACCACCCCGGCCCCCGGCTACGCCGCCTTCGTGTCCTGCCAGGTGATAGCCCAGGACCGCAACGGCCTGGAGGACCTCCTCAAGACCCTGACCGAGCGGATCCGCTTCCTCACCGCCGGCGGCACCCCGCCCGACCTCGGCGTCGGCGCGCCGCCCGCCGACAGCGGCATCCTCGGCCCCACCGTGCCCACCGACAACCTGACCGTCACGGTCGGCGTCGGCGCCTCGCTGTTCGACGACCGGTACGGGCTGGCCAAGGCCAAGCCGACCAAGCTGGCCCCGATGAAGACCTTCCCCAACGACAATCTTCAGGCCGCCGAACTCCACGGCGACCTCTCGCTGCAGATCTGCGCCGACCGCCAGGACACCGTGCTGCACGCGCTGCGCGACATCACCCGGCACACGCGCGGCGCGATGCAGATCCTCTGGCGGATCGACGGCTTCCAGAGCGAGTCCCGCCCGGACGGCGCCCAGCGCAACCTGCTCGGCTTCAAGGACGGCATCGTCAACCCCGACACCACCTCCGCCCGCGAGATGGACCGGCTGATCTGGGTCACCGACGGGCTGGGCGAGCCCGCCTGGGCGACCGGCGGCAGCTACCAGGTGATCCGGATCATCCGGATGCTGATCGAGTTCTGGGACCGCGTCACCCTCGCCGAGCAGGAGAAGATGTTCGGCCGCCGCCGCGACACCGGCGCGCCGCTGGACGGCCGCCAGGAGACCGACGCGCCGGACTACGGCAAGGACCCGGAGGGCAAGGCGATCCCGCTCAAGGCGCACATCCGGCTCGCCAACCCGCGCACCGCCGACACCGACACCTCGCGCATCCTGCGCCGCGGCTTCAACTACGACCGGGGCGTCGACCAGGCCGGCAACCTGGACATGGGCCTGGTGTTCTGCTGCTACCAGCAGGACGTGGTGCGGCAGTTCGAGGCCACCCAGACCCGGCTCGTCGACGAGCCGCTGGTCGACTACATCTCGCCGACCGGCGGCGGGTACTTCTTCGTCCTGCCGGGCGTGAAGGACAACGCCGACTGGCTCGGGCGCGGGCTGCTCGCTGCGGTCTGACGGCGGTCTGACGGGCGGTCTCACGGCGGCCGACGTGACGCCGGGCCCCGGGCGCTGCCGCGTGCCCGGGGCCCGGCGGCGTTGCGCGTGCCCCGGAGCCGCCACGCGGACGGGAGGTCGAGGACACGCCCTACGGGCCGAGGGTGAAGCCGATCACCGCGCCGCCGCCGTCCCGGTTGGCGGCGAAGGCCTCGCCGCCGTGCGAGCCGGCCACCTCGTGCACGATGGCCAGGCCCAGCCCCGAACCGGGCAGGCTGCGCGCGGCGGTGGCCCGGTAGAAGCGGTCGAAGACCCGGGAGAGGTCGGCCTCGTCGATCCCCGGCCCGCCGTCGCGCACCTCGACCCGGCGGCCGCGCACCACCACCTCGATCGGGGCCTTCCCGGCCGGGTCGAACTTGGCGGCGTTGTCCAGCAGGTTGCCCACCGCCCGGGCCAGCGCGTCCGGGCGGGCCGTGACCACCGTGTCGTCGGCGTCCACGGTGATCTCCCGGCCGCTGCGCCGCCGGGCCTGTGCGGCGGCCTCGCGCACCAGCTCGGCCAGCACCAGTTCGGTCGGCTCCTCGTCGGCCTTCCGGTCCGCGGCGAGTGCCACCAGCTCCTCCACCAGAAGCGTCAACTCCCTTGCCTCCTCGGCCAGATCGGCCATCAGTGCGGCCTGTTCGGCGGGCAGCAGGCGGTCCAGGCTGGGCAGGACCGAGAGGTTGGTGCGCAGGCTGGTCAGCGGGGTGCGCAGCTCGTGCCCGGCGTCCTGGACGAGCCGGCGCTGGTTCTCCTTGGCCGTGGCGAGCCGGCCCAGCATCCGGTCGAAGGCCCGGCCGAGCCGGCCGACCTCGTCCGTTCCGGCGGCCGGCACCGGAACGTCCAACCGTCCGCTGGCGGCGACCAGTTCGGCCGCGTCGGTGAGCCGGACCAGCCGGCCGGTGATCCGCCGGGCGAGCAGCCAGCCGGCCCCGCCCGCGAGCACCGCGACCACCGCCACCGACACCCCGGTACGGATCCGCAGCGTCGCCAGCAGGTGCTCGGTGGGGCCCAGTTGCTGGGCGATCTGGACCGCGCCGCGGCCGCCGCCGAGCGAGACCACGGCCACCCGGTAGGTGTCGCCGTGCACGTGCCGAAGCCCGGACGAGGTCTGGCCGGGGTCGTCGGAGCGGGCGAGGGAGCGGTCCTCCGGGGTCGGCCGGAGGTCGATCCGGGCGGTGCCGGGCAGCACCTCCCCGTCGGGGCCGAGGGACTGCGAGGTGACCCGGATCGGGCGCAGCAGATCCTCGCTCAGGCCGCCCGTGCCGTTGAAGTCGCCGGGGAACAGCATCTCCCGGCCGACCTGCTGGTGCACCGCCTGGACGGCCGCGGTGAAGTCGGCGCCCTCGTCGTCCCGGATCAGCCGGGCGGCGGAGTGGTAGCCGAGCGCGCCGATCAGCACCGCGACCAGGGCGGCCATCGCGGCGAAGGCGAGCGAGACGGTGGTGCGCAGCCCCGGGCGCGGCCACAGCGGCCGCGGCCGCGACCGGCCCCGGCCGGTCACGACTCGCGCAGCGTGTAGCCGACGCCGCGGACGGTGTGGATCAGCGGTGTCAGGCCGGGCCGGTCCAGCTTGCGGCGCAGGTAGCCGATGAACACCGCGAGGTTCTTCGAGCCGGGGCCGAAGTCGTAGCCCCAGATCCGCTCGTACACCGTGGCCTGGTCGAGCACCGAGCCCGCGTGCCGGGTCAGCAGCTCCAGCAGGTCGAACTCGGTCCGGGAGAGCTCCAGTTCCTGCCCGGCCCGCCAGGCCCGCCGGGCGTGCGGCTCGACCCGCAGGTCGGCCACCGCGAGGACGCCCCCGGCGGGTTCGGGTGCGTTGCGGCGCAGCAGGGCGCGCAGGCGGGCGAACAGCTCGTCCACGTCGAAGGGCTTGACCAGGTAGTCGTCGGCCCCGGCGTCCAACCCGGCGATCCGGTCCGGGACCTCGACCCGGGCGGTGAGCATCAGGACCGGGGTGCGGTCGCCGTCGGCGCGCAGGCGGCGGCAGACCTCCAGGCCGTCCGGGCCGGGCATCATCACGTCCAGCACCAGCAGGTCCGGGCGCTGCTCCGTGAGGGCGGCCAGGGTCTGCGCGCCGTCCGCGGCGGTGCTCACCCGGTAGCCCTCCAGCTGGAGGGCGCGGGTGAGGGAGTCGCGGATGGCCCGGTCGTCCTCGGCGATCAGCACGGTGTGGGTCATGGCCCCGATTCTCCCCGGCGCGCCCACGGCGGCGTCCGGCGGGTCCGGGCGGCGGCGCGTGACGGGTCTGGGGGAAGGGTCTGGGCGAGGGCGGCGTCCGGCGGGTCCGGGCCCGGCCGGTGGCCGTGCCGGCCGCGGCTTTCGCAGCGCCGGGGAGGGGCGTACGGTGGCCACACGGTGGCGTGTCCGCCGGGGGCGCCACCGGGTCCTTGTCGGCACACCCCGCCGGAGGCCGCGATGGCAGACCGGATGGCCTTCCTCACCACCCCGCGCGCCGAGCGCGAGCGGCGGGACGCACAGCAGCGACTGGGGGACTCCCGGGAGGTGTACCGGCCGCGGACGCCGCTGCCGGTGGTGGGCGGGCAGGCGGGCCGGTGCATGGACTGCGGGCTGCCGTTCTGCCACCACGCCTGCCCGCTGGGAAACCTGGTGCCGGAGTGGAACCGGCTGGTGGCGGACGCGGACTGGCGGGCCGCCGCCGCCCGGCTGCTGGCGACCAACAACTTCCCCGAGTTCACCGGAAGGCTCTGCCCGGCACCCTGCGAGAGCGCGTGCGTGCTGGCGATCGACGGCGCGGCGGTGGCGATCAAGAACGTCGAGCTGGCGATCACCGACCGGGCCTGGGAAGAGGGCTGGGACCTGCCGCAGCCGCCCGAGCGGGGCGCCGGGTGGCGGGTGGCCGTGGTCGGCTCGGGCCCGGCGGGCCTGGCCGCCGCGCAACAGCTGACCCGGGCCGGGTACGCCACCACGGTGTACGAGCGGGCCGACCGCCCCGGCGGGCTGCTGCGCTACGGGATCCCGCCGTTCCGGCTGGAGAAGCACCGGCTGGACCGGCGGCTCGACCAGATGCGGGCCGAGGGCACGGACTTCCGCACCGGGGTGTTCGTCGGCCGGGACCTCGCGGCCGGGGAACTACGGGCCGGGTGCGACGCGCTGGTGGTGGCGGTCGGTGCGACCGCCTGCCGGGAGCTGGCGGTGCCGGGGTGCGCCCTGCCCGGCGTGCACCAGGCGATCGACTACCTGACCTGGGCGAACCGGGTCGACGAGGGCGACCGCGCGGCCCCGCCGGTGTCCGCCGAGGGTCGGCACGTGGTGATCGTCGGCGGCGGGGACACCGCGGCCGACTGCCTGGGGACGGCGCTGCGCCAGGGCGCGGCCTCCGTCACCCAGCTCGACATCAACCCGTGTCCGCCGGTGTGCCGGGCGCCGGAGCAGCCCTGGCCCGTCCACCCGAAGGTGTACCGGGAGACCACCTCGCACGAGGAGTCGGGGGCCGCGGCGGCCGGTCCCCGGGTGTTCGCGGCGACCACGGTCGGCTTCGAGGCCGGACCGGACGGCCGGCTGGCCGCCGTCCGCTTCGCCGAGGCCGAACCGGCCGACCGCAGCCCCCGGACCGGCACCGAGCGGAGCATCCCGGCGGAGCTGGTGCTGCTCGCGCTGGGCTTCAGCGGCCCGGAGCCGGACCAGGGGCTGATCGCCCAACTCGGCCTCACCACCGGCCCGGACGGCGCCCTGGCCCGGGACGACGACTTCGCCACCGGCGCGCCGGGCGTCTTCGTCGCCGGGGACGCCGGGCGCGGGCAGTCACTGATCGTGTGGGCGATCGCCGAGGGGCGGGCGGCGGCCGCGGCGGTGGACCGCCATCTGCGCGGCGGCACCGAACTCCCGGCGCCGATCCGGGCGTCGGCGCGGGCGCTCACGCTCTGAGGGGCGCGCGGGCGTTCATTGCTCTGAGGGGCGTGCGGGCGGGCCCGGCGGCCCGGCCGCACCTCCGCGCAACCCATTGCGGTGTGGGGTATCTGCTGCCGGTGCGGTGAGCGGGGCCGGGCCCGGTCGATTTCGGGTCAGAGCAGCGGCAGCCGGCGGAGGAAGACGTCAGGGGCCTGGTTGGTGTCGCCCGGGACGAGCGTGCCGTCCTCGGAGGTGAACAGCACCGTGGTGCCGAGGGCGTCGACGAACGGCCGCTCCGAGGCGCCGGCGGTCTGCGAGCCGTCCGTCGCCACGCTGACCCGCTCGGTGCGGCCGGTCCGCAGGTCGCGCCGGAAGACGTCCCCGGCGTTGTTGGTGTCCCCTGGCACCAGGTTCGCCGCGTCGGAGTCGAAGTAGACCCAGCGGGCGTCGGCGGTGATCTGCGCGTGGTAAGAGTCGCCGGAGGTCTTCGTCCCCGGGAGCCCGGCGCTGACCAGGGTCTCGGTGTCCTCCTCCAGGTCGCGGACGTACACCTCGAAGTGGTGCCCCCGGGGGCCGTTGCCGTCCTGGAGCAGCGCCGAGTAGACGGCGTAGCGGCCGTCCCGGCTGAGCGCCGGGGAGGCCGCCCCGCGGTAGCCGCCCGCCCCGTCGGTGCTCACCAGGACGCTCTGCTCGTCGCGGAGGTCGCGGACGTAGAGCGGGTAGAAGCGGGGCTTGAGGATCGTCGGCTGGTCGTCGTGCCGGAAGGAGTCGCGGACGAACTCCTCGTCGGAGACGCCGTCGAGCTCGGCGGCGGCCTTCGCGGCGAGGGCGCCGGGCTTGTCCTGGCCGATGATGTTGGTGGCCTTCGAGATGAAGCCGACCGAGCCGCCGTCCCCGCTGATCACCGGCTCGGCGGAGGAGGCGTTCGCCTCGGTTCCGTCCGCGCCGACGCTGACCAGGCGGGTCCCGCCCGTCGAGCGGTCGGTGACGTAGATGTTGCCGCCCGTCCAGGTGACCGTGCCGGGGGCCAGGTCGGAGCGGTTGGACTGGTAGGCGACGTACCGGCCGTCCCAGCTGATCGACGGGTGGCTGGACTGCCGGCCGGCCTGCGGCTTGGCCGGGTCGTGTCCGGTGGACACCAGCTCGGTGGTCCCCGTCCAGCGGTCGTGGACGTAGACGTCCTCGAAGCCGAGGTTCCCGCCGGGGGCGAGGTTGGTGGCGTAGGAGCTGAACGCCACGTAGCGGCCGTCGCCGCTGATCGTGGCGTTGAAGGAGTCGTCGGCCGCCTGGGCGCCGTTCGCGCCGGTGCTGACCCGTTCGGTCCGGCCGGTCCACAGATCCCGGACGAAGACGTCCGACGTGCCGTTGGTGTCGCCGGGAACCAGATTGGCGGCCTTCGAGGTGAAGACGGCGAAGCGGCCGTCGGCGTTCAGACCGGCGGCGTCCGAGGCGCCGTCGGTCTGCCTCTGGCCGAGCCCGACGGATACCCGTTCGGTGCGGCCGCGCGGCGCGTCCGCCTGGGCGGGCGTCGCCACCGTGACGGCGGCCAGCGCGGCCGCCGCCAGCGCGCCGGCCGCGCGCAGCAGGTGTGGTGCGGAACGTGCGCGAGTCATCCGGTTCCTCCCCTGGGTGCGGCCGGCCGCGTCGAACTCCCCGGCGGCCGGCTCGTGGTGAGCCAACCGCCGGGTGCGGCGGGAGGTCAACGATGCCCGCCCGGGAGCGGCGGAATCGCGTCACCGGGAGGAGACGGAGAGGGTGATGGATCGGGTGCACACGGCTTTTGCTAGCATCCGGCGGCAGATGCGTCGGAGGGGGTTCGGGTGGACGGTGGCAAGCGGGTGGAGGAGTCGGTCGAGGTCCGCTACACGCCGACGACCGCGGACTTCCGGGCGGCCTTCGCGGCCCGGGCCCGGGGTACGGCGGCGGGTCGACGGTCCCGGCGGTCGAGGTACCTGACCGCCTCCTGCGCCGGGGCCGGTGCGGTGGTGCTCTCGGTCGCCGACCGGACGGTGGGCCCACCGGCGCTGGTGATGCTCGCGGCCGCGCTGCTGCTGGTGGTCGGACTGCCCTGGCTGCAACTGCGTCAGGTGCGGCGGATGGCGGCGGACAAGGGTGAGTTCCGGATCGTCCTCGGCGAGGCCGGGGTGACCGTCACCAACGCGGTGTCCAGCACCGAACTCGCCTGGCGGGAGCTTCCGCACTACCTGGAGACGCCCGGACTCTTCGTCCTGCTGGGCGGGGACGAGCAGACGCACGTGCTGACCCTGCTGCCCAAGCGCGGCACCGGCGACCCGGGCCGGCTCGGCGCGTTGATCGCCCGGCACGCCACGGTGCCCGCCCGGGGCTGAGGGGCGGCGCCCCGGTCCGCCGCTGTCGAGGTGGGCGGTCATGGCGTGGACTGCTGGTCGGGCCGGACGGGCTGGTGGTGTCGGTCGGGTTGGTCGCGGGTGTTCAGCTGGTCGCGCTGGTCGTAGCGCCAGAGCGCGGGCAGCGCGGCCGACAGGGCGGCGGTGCCGGCCAGGCAGAGCAGACCGCCGGTGCGCAGCGCGACGCGGATGCCCTGCCGGGCGGCGAGGCCGCCGGCCCGCAGGTCCCCGAGGGCGGGGCCGGCGGAGCCGATCAGCATCTCCAGGCCGGCGGCGCGGCCCCGCAGTTCGTCCGGAATGGACTGGTTCCAGATCGCGCTGCGGAAGGTGTCGCCGATCTGGTTGGCGCCGCCCGCGACGAGCAGGCAGAGCAGGACGGCCCACAGGCCGGGGGCGATCGAGGCCGCGGCCGTCGCCGCGCCGACGAAGGCGGCGCAGAGCAGCACCAGCCGGCCGTGCCGGTGGACCCGCTCGGTCCAGCCGCCGGTGGCGGCCGCGAGCAGGCCGCCCGCCGCAGCGGCCGAGTAGAGCAGGCCGAGCGCCCACACCGCGTCCAACTCCTGGGCGAGGAAGGGGAACAGCGCGGTCGGCAGGGCGCAGACGGTGGCCGCGAGATCCGCGAGGTAGGTGCCCAGCAGGTCGGGGCGGCGGGCCGCGTACCGGGCGCCGTCGACGAATTCCCGCAGCCGCGGTGCCTCGGCGTCCCGCTGCGAGGGGACGGGTCGGACCTGGGTGAGCAGGGCGATCGAAACCAGGAAGGTGCCGAGGTCGACCAGGTAGGCGGCCGGGACGCCGGCCGTGGCGATCAGCACCCCGGCGGCGGCCGGGCCGCCCAGTCCGGCGATGCTCCAGCGCAGCGAGAGCAGGTTGCCCGCCGCCACCAGTTGGTCGGGCGGCACCAGCCGGGGGATCATCGCCTCCGCCGAGGGCTGCTGAAGGCCCTGCAGTGCCGCTGCCAGTCCGGCGGCCGCGTACAGCGGCCAGAGCGCGGGGGTGTCGAGCAGCGCGTTGGCGAGCAACAGGGCGCTCAGTGCGGCGAGTGCGAGTTCGGTGACCAGGGCGACGGTGCGGCGGTCGGCACGGTCGGCGAGGACGCCGCCGTAGAGGCCGAACACGATGGTCGGCAGGAGTTCGACGGCGCCGACCGCGCCCACGGCCAGCGGTGAATCGGTGAGGTCGGCGATCTGGAGCGGGATCGCCGTCATGGTGAGGACGGAGCCGAGCAGGGTGACGGTGCCGGCCGTCCAGGTGAGGCGGAAGTCGCGGGAGGACCGCCAGGGCGCGGTGTTCGGCAGCAGTCGGGACCTGGGACGGTCCGTTCCTGGGGTCATCGGGTGGTGGTCCCTTCGGGCCGTCGATCACGACGGCTCTCCTTATCGCTGATAAATTCCAGCTCGGAACTTATCGGCGATAAGGTGGAGTGGGCAAGCGGATAACGGAGAGGTGGTCGGCGGTGGCGCTGCAACGCGACGAGGTGGTGCGCACCGCGCTGCGCGTACTCGACGAGGAAGGCATCGACGGCCTGACCACCCGGCGGCTGGCCCGCGAACTCGGCGTCCAGTCACCCGCGCTGTACTGGCACTTCAAGAACAAGCGGGAACTGCTCGACCTGATGGCCGAGGCGATGCTCGCCGAGGCCCTCCCGGCCGACCGCAGCCCGGATCCGGAGCACTGGCCGGACTGGCTGGCCGCCGACGCCCGCGCCAAGCGCCACGCCCTGCTCGCCTACCGCGACGGCGCCCGGGTGCACGCCGGAACGCTGCCCACCGAAGACGAACTGCCCGCCGTCGAAGCCCAGTTGGACGCCCTCCGGCAGGCCGGCCTGCGGCCCCGCACCGCGCTGCGGCTGCTGCTCACCATCGACCGCTACATCATGGGCTGGGTCACCGAGGAGCAGGCCTGGCGACAGGACGCCGCCGACCGCGCCCGGCCGCCCTTCCCGGACGAGGTCCTGCGCGACCTCCCGTTGCTGCGGGAGGCGGCCGACGTGCTGCGCATGACCGACCACGACGCCGACTTCGAGTACGGGCTGCGCGTCCTGATCGAGGGCTTCCGGGCCGAGATCGCGCGCGAGGCGCTCGGGACGGATGGGCCCGCGTGACCGGCCGTGATCGGCCGGACAGCGCCTAGCGGTGGGCGTGCAGCGCCTCGCGCAGCCGCCCGCCGGAGGCGGCGAGCTGCCGGGCGGCGGTCGGCGCGTCCACGTCCGCGAGCAGGACCAGGATCGCGTCCTTGGCCCGGCCTCCGGTGGCGGCGAGCGCGCGGCGGACCGCAGCCTCGTCGGCGCCGGTGGCCTCCGTGACGATCCGGTGGGCCCGTGCGCGGAGCTTGGCGTTGGTGGCCCGGACATCGACCATCAGATTGCCGTACGTCCGGCCGAGCCGGACCATGACGGCCGTCGACAGCATGTTGAGCACCAGCTTCTGTGCCGTGCCCGCCTTCAGTCTGGTCGAGCCCGCCAGCACCTCCGGGCCGACCTCCACCTCGATCCCCAGCTCGGCCGCCGCCACCAGTGCCGAGCCCCGGTTGCACGCCAGTGCGACCGTCAGCGCCCCGGCCGCCCGTGCGGTCCGGACGGCCGCCACCGTGTACGGCGTGCGGCCGGAGGCGGAGACGCCCACCACGGTGTCGGCCGGGGTGAGCCGGAGCGCGGCCAACTCGGCCGCCGCCAGCTCCGGGCGGTCCTCGGCGCCCTCGACGGCCCCGGTCACGGCGGTCCCGCCCCCCGCGATCAGGCCCACCACCAGGCCCGGATCGGTGCCGAAGGTCGGCGGGCACTCGGCGGCGTCCAGCACTCCGAGCCGCCCGGCGGACCCCGCCCCGGCGTAGACCAGCCGCCCACCGGCCGCCATCCGTGCCGCCGTGGCGTCCACCGCGGCGGCGATCCGGAACAGCTCCCCGGCCACCGCGGCGGGGACAGTGCGGTCCTCGGCGTTCATCAGGCGGAGCAGGTCTGTGGTCGGCAGCTGGTCGATCCCGGCCCAGTCGGGGCGGATCGTCTCGGTCGGCGGTAGGGCGTCCTGGTCCATGCGGCCAGCGTCCCCGGACATGGCGGTCGCCAATCGGCGCGGGGCCGCGCGTGGCGGTGGTCTCCGGGTCCTCGGTCGTGGCGGCGCCATGGCGGATGCCGGGAAAGCCGCGGTGGGAGCGACCGGTGTGCCCGTGATGCCTTCCTCGTGCGGAGTGCCCAGCCCGTCAACGGGCGTCGCCGTCGCCGAGGTGACGGGCGATGCGGGCGATGGCGGGTGCGTTGTCCTCGAACAGATGGGCCTGCATGCCCACCGCCCGGGCGGCTTCGACGTTGGGCGCGTGGTCGTCGACGAAGAGGCAGTCGACCGGGCTGACGCCCAGGGCGGCGCAGGTGATCTCGTAGGCACGCGGGTCGGGCTTGCCGGTCCCGATCTCGTGCGAGTAGACGATGTGCTCCACCAGCTCGTCGAACCGGTAGAGCGGGACCTCGCGTTCGCGGGCGCCGACGAAACTGTTGCTGAGGATGCCGAGCCGGGCCCGCCCGCGCAGTCCGCGCACGTGGGCGATGAGCTCCTCGTTCGGCGTGCCCAGGTACTCCTCCCAGAGGTCGGCCATGAAGGCCTCGACCTGGGCCGGGCCCAGGTGCAACCGGGCGGCCACCTGCTCGCGCACCTCCGGCTCGGTGATGCCGCCGATCGCGCCGGCCCGCCAGACGTCCCGCAGTCGCTCGTCGATCGCGTGCGGCGGCAGCTCCAACCGGCGCTCCCAGCGCTCCGGCCAGCCCGTCCTCGGCGTGTACTCCAGGACGCCGCCGATGTCGAGGATGAGGCAGGGTGCGTTCACGGGTGGTCCCCTCTCCGTTGCGGCCGCCGTGGCGCGGCCCGCACCTGCCACTCTCAGGGGTGCGGGCGGGGCCGGGTCAAGGGGGCGGTGAGTCCTCGGAGGTTCCGGCGAGCGCGTTCGGTGGCCGCGTCGGGCGGCAGGGCGTGCTGTGGGCCCGTCAGGCCATCCAGAAGAAGACGGCCGTCATCCGACGCTCCGGCAGCTCGGTGCCGTAGTAGGAGGTCGCGCTGTGCATGAGGTTGGCGTGGTAGAGGAGCAGTTGGTTGTAGCGGTTGGGGACGCGGACGTCCTCGGTGAAGTGGTCGGCGGGCACGTGGCGGGTGCCGAGCGCCTCGACCAGATTGTTGTGCGGCGCGTTGACGAGGTTCCCGCCGAGGCGTCCGCCGGGGAACTGCTGGCGGAAGAAGCTGGTGCCGGCGTCCTTCGGCGCGCCCGGGCTGAGGTAGAGCACGGCGGCGTAGCGGCAGAGCGCGCGGGAGTCGGTGTGCGGGCGGGACTCCGACTCCCCGGCGCCGACGACCTGGACGCAGTTGTGGTTGAGCGTGCCGCCGCCCGGGGCGCTCTGCACCCAGAGCCGGGAGGCGCCGGTGGCCTTGCGGACCAGGGCCTCCACCCGGGCCAGCTCGTCGGGCTCCAGGCCGGGCATGGTGCGCAGGCCGGGCCAGGTCTCGGGGCGGTACGGGTAGCCTTCGGTCCAGTCGCCGCGGGCCAGACAGCGCTCGCGGACGGCGTCCGGGTCGGTGAGGACGTTGTCCAGGACCCAGTAGTCCCGGCCTCGGGTGGGCTTGCGGTAGGGCAGGACCGGCAGGGTGGTGGGCCTGATGGGCTGTGAGGGCATGGGCCGACGATAGGGGCGGCGGTCGTCAACCTTCTGCCGTGAGCAGGTCAACCTTTCGTCAAGGGCTGTCCATGGGCGGGCACCTCGCGCCGCAGGTCAGGAGCCCGGCCGGACGGCGAAGGTGCCCAGGGCGCCCTCCAATCGGTCGAAGGCCCGGACGGCCGAGGGGCGCACCGCCGCCGTGATGGCGGCGGCCTCGTCGCCGGCCAGCAGCCGGCGGAACACTTCGGTGAACACCGTGCGGTCGACGGCGGCGAGGAGCCCGGCGGCCACCCGGCTCTCGAAGTCGACCGGTGGGCCGACCGGTGTGCTGACCGGTGTGTCGGGCGATGCGCCGGACGGAGTGCCGGTTGTCGTCGTGGGGCGGGTGGCCCCGGCCAGGGCCTCGGCCAGGGCGGCCTCGCTCTGCTCGTGCAGTTCGCGCAGCCGGGCGACCAGGGCGGGGCTGTCGGAAACGGTGCGGGCGAACGCCGGGCCGGAGAAGCCGAGCCGCGGGTCGTGCCGGTCGAGGCCGGCCAGGCAGTCGCGGCGCAGCGCGGCGAGGGCGGACTCGCCGGGCGCACGCTCGGCGACCGCCCGGGCGAGCCGGCCGACGATCTCCTCGTGCAGGTCGAGGAGGAGGTCCTCCTTGCGCGGGAAGTGGTTGGTGACGGTCATCTTGGCGACGCCGGCGGCCGTCGCGACCTCGGCGATGGTGGTGCGGTCGAAGCCCTGGTCGATGAAGAGCCTGGTCGCGGCGTGCGAGATCGCCTCGCGGGTGCGGCGCTTGTTGAGCTCGCGCAGGGTCGGGGTGGCCCCGGGCCCCGTCGTGGGCCCCGTCGTGCCCATCGTGGGTTCCGTCACGGTTTCCGTCGTGGGTTCCGTCGTGGGTTCCGTCATGGGGGCAGCGTAGCGCAGTTGGCTGGGTCGGACCCAGAAATTAGGCTTGACCTAATCGCTGGGTTCGTCCTAAGTTCCTTCCGGGCGGTCGGAGTGGCCGCCGGACGGACGACCCGGGGAGGGCGCATGACCACATCGGCCACGTACGGAGGCGCCATGTTCACCCAGCACACCGGGCGGCTCCGCCTGCTCAGCGTCCACGCCCACCCCGACGACGAGTCCAGCAAGGGCGCTGCCACCCTCGCGCGGTACGCGGCCGAGGGGGTGGACGTCCTGGTCGCGACCTGTACCGGCGGCGAGCGCGGCTCGGTGCTCAACCCGGCCATGGACCGCCCCGAGGTCCGGGCGGACCTCGCCCGGATCCGGAGCGAGGAGATGACGGTCGCCCGGGGCGTCCTCGGCGTGCGCCAGCAGTTCCTCGGCTTCGTGGACTCGGGCATGCCGGGCCCGGGCGAACCGCTGCCGGCGGGCTGCTTCGCCGACCAGCCCGTGGCGGCCGCCGCGGCGCCGCTGGTCGCCCTGATCCGGGAGTTCCGTCCGCACGTGGTGGTCACCTACGACGAGACCGGGGGGTATCCGCACCCCGACCACGTGATGACCCACCAGGTCACGGTCGAGGCCTTCGAGGCCGCCGCCGACCCGGGCCGCCACCCCGAGGCGGGGGAGCCCTGGCAGGCGGCGAAGCTCTACTACCACCTGGCGCTCTCCAGAGCCTGGTTCCAGACCCTGCACGACGCGATGACGGAGCGGGGTGTTCCCTCGGGCATGGGCGCACTGCTCGCGGACTGGCCGGACACCCCGCCCGCCCTCGCCACCACCACCCGGATCGCGTGCGCCGAGCAGTTCGCCGTACGGGACGCGGCACTGCTGGCGCACGCCACCCAGATCGAGCCCGGGGTCGCGTTCATGGCCCACCCGCGGGACATCGAGCGCGAGGTCTGGCCGACGGAGGACTACCACCTCGCCCGGAGCCTGGTGTCGGGCGAGGGCGAGAGCGAGGAGGAGGGGCCCGAGACCGACCTGTTCGCCGGGCTGCGCTCAGGAGGGGCGGGGCTGCGCCAAGGAGAGGGGGACGGATGAGCCGGAGGTCGGGTTTCGCCCGCTCAGCACTGGCCGTCGGCGAGCACGAAGTAGCCCGGGCCGGTCTGCTTCAGGGTGTGCGTCACGAAGGTGTTCCAGAGGCCCATGCTCTGGCCCGAGCCGAGTGCGTAGGTCAGGCCGCCGCTCTGGGTGGCCCGCCCGGCCCGGACCTGGTTGTAGTTGCTGTCGGTGAAGCACTGCGCGGCGCCGCCGCCGGTGGTCGCCGTCACCGCCGCCGATCGGGTGCCCACGGCCCCCGACGGGTCGACCGCCGCCACGGTGTAGCCGTACGACGTGCCGGGGGCGAGCCCGGTGTCGGTGAAGGACGGGCCGGTGGCACTGCCCGCCATCGCGCCCTCCCGGTAGACCTGGTAGGAGGCGGCCCCGCTGACGGCCTGCCAGGCGAGGGCGATCGAGCCCTGGCCCGCCGGGGTCGCGGTCAGCCCGGTCGGGGCGGGCAGGCCGGGGTTGGTGGGCCCCGTGCCGCCGTCGAGGCCCCAGAACTGCGCGGTGTAGTAGCTGGAGCAGATCGTGTTGAGGAAGTAGCTGCCGGTGGCCCCGCACCGGTCGGCTGCGGAGCCGGGGTTGACGGCCAGCCCGTGGCCCATCCCGGCGATGGTGAACAGCGCCACGGCGGGCCGCCCGCCCGCGTCGGCGTAGACCTCCTCGGTGGTGCCGCCCGGCAGGCTCCGGGTGCCGGTCGGGCTCTGGCCGACACCCTGGACGTTGGTCCACTGGTCGCGCAGTTCCGTCGCGTTCACCGGCCTGACCACGGTGTCCGCGCCGCCCTGCCAGATCGCCACCCGGGGCCAAGGACCGGCGTAGCCCGGGTACGCGGCCCGGACCTTGTCGCCCCACTGGGCTGGGGTGAGCCCCTGGTCGGAGTTCTGGCAGCCGGAGGCGGCGCCCTGGGTGGTCGCGCACTGGGCCGGGAGGCCGGAGTCGATCGCCCCGCCGGCGAACACGTCCGGGTAGTCGGCCAGCAGGTCGGAGGCCATCCCGCCGCCGGCCGACAGCCCGGTGACGAACACCCGCCGGTCGTCCGAGCCGTACAGGGCCTTGGCCTTGGTGACCATCTCGATCACCGACTCGGCCTCGCCGGCGCCCCGGGCGTCCTTGGTCGCGTCGAACCAGCTGAAGCAGGAGAGGCTGTTGTTGGCACTGCTGGTCTGCGGGAAGACGACCGCGAAGCCGTACCGGTCGGCGAAGGTCGTCCAACCGGAGTTGCGGTAGTAGTCGTTGGCGGTCTGCAGACAGCCGTGCAGCGCGACCACCAGCGGCGCGCCACTCGGCAGTCCGGTGGGGGTGTAGGAGTACATCGCCAGGTTTCCCGGATTGGCGCCGAATCCGGTGACCTGCTGGAAGGTCCCGCTCACGGTGTCGGCCGCAGCCGGGGCGGGTGCGGTGGTGCCGATCGCGAGTGCGGCGGCCGTCAGCAACGCGGCGGCGGCAGGACGGAGAGACATGAGGGCTCCTGGGTGGGGGAGGAGTGGGGGCGGATGCCGTGCAGCGTGGCGCGCCCTGCGCCCCGGTGCCATGTGACGGCCACCCGAGGTCCACCGCGCCGCCATGGCGTGGACCGCCATGGTCCGATGCCAGGGGGACGCGCGCCGGCCGTACCCCGGAAGGCACTTGAGGGGCGTGCGCGAACAGGGCAGGTTGATCCCATGACGACGAACGAGGCAGACCCCGGCGGCGCGACGTCCCCGGAGGGCCAGGAGCTCCTTGAGGGCCAGCAGTCCCTGGAGGGCCAGGCGCCCCGGACCCGGACGCACACCTGGACGGCGGGCCCGCCGATCTCCGCCTTCCCACACCTGAGCGGAGAGGAGATTCTGCACGAGATCCTCGCGGGCCGGATTCAGGAGCCCGCGATCTGCAGCACCCTGGGGTTCCACCTGACCGAGGTGAAGCCGGGTACGGCAGTGTTCGAGGGCGAACTCGGCGACCACCTCTACAACCCGATGAACACCGTGCACGGCGGTTACCTCGCCACTCTGCTCGACTCGGCGCTCGGTTGCGCCGTGCTGAGCCGGCTGCCCGCCGGGATCGGCTACACCACCACGCAGTTGAACGTCCACATGCTGCGCCCGCTGTTCGCCGACTCGGGGCCGCTGCGCTGCGAGGGGCTGGTGCTGCATCTGGGCCGGACGATGGCGACGGCCGAGGCCAGGGTGGTCGGGGTGGAGAACGGCAAGCTCTACGCGCACGCCACCACCACCTGCGCGATCCTGGCGCCCCGCCCGGTGGCCTGACTTGATGGCCTGACCGGTGGATTGACCGGAGGCCTGGTCGGAGGTCTGGGCTGAGGTTCGGCTGAAGGTGCGGCCGGGCCCCGGTCGCTGCGGCGGCCGGGGCCCGGGGTCGGCTGCGGTTCAGAGGGCCGCGAGCAGCCCGCAGAGCGCGAGGAGGCCGCAGATCCCGAAGTTGACCAGCTTGTGGGAGAGGAACACGGCGGCGAACTCGCGGATCGTCGCGCTCGGCCAGTAGTACGCGGCGGTCGGCGAGCCGAACACCTGCCCGTTGACGCCGGTCTTGCGGGCGGTGAGCGCCGCCCGGAAGGCGTGGAAGTTGTTGGTGACCACGACACAGCGGTAGTCGGGCTTGGCCTGTTCCATGATGGCCTTGCTGAAGAGCAGGTTCTCCTCGGTGGTGCGGGAGCGGTCCTCGCGCTCGATGTGTTCGGCCGGGAAGCCGCGCCCGGTCAGGTAGTCGGCCATCGCGTGGGACTCCGGCAGCTTCTCGTCCGGGCCCTGGCCACCGGAGGTGATCAGCACCGGCGGGTTGCCGCGCGCGGCCTGCTTGTCGTACACCTCCCGGCCCCGGTCGAGCCGGCTGGCCAGCAGCGGCGGGACGCGCTCGCCGCCGATCAGGCCGGAGCCGAGGACGACCACGAAGTCCACGTTCCGGCGCGGCCGGTGGCGGCCGTAGAGGAACGCGTAGCCGACGAAGCAGACGAACAGGAAGGAGATGTAGCCGACCACCAGGACGGCGGTGCCCGCCAGGACGCCCAGCTGGTGCGAGCGGGTGGCCAGGGCCGCGAGCAGCAGCGCGATGACGGCGAGGATGCCCAGCCCGGCGAGGAGGGACAGCAGGTTGGCGGGCCGTCTGCCCTCCTTGCGGATCATGGTCAGGCCGTTGGCGATCAGGAACCAGACCAGGGCCGCCGTGCCGAGGGCCGGCAGCAGGATGATCGCCACCGCTGCCAGTCCCATCACCAGCGTGGGCGCCTTGCGCAGCTCGGCGAGCAGGGCGAGGGCGAGCAGGGAGACGGCGATGCCGAGCAGGACGGCATTGCTGAACTGGCGGCGGTCGCGTAGTACCCCGACTCCGAACAACAGGAAGAACAGGGCGGCTGGGACATAGGCGATCATGCTTCGTATCGTAGGCGGAGGCCGTTAGCGCGAACCGGCCGTCCGCCCGAACCGGCCGGGCGGACTGGCCGAGCGGACCGGTCAGGCGAACCGCTCGATCGCGGTGAGGACCGCCTCGGTCATCGCCGGACTCCCGGTGTGCCCGGACTCGTCGATGACGGTCAGTCGGGCCTCCGGCCAGGCCTGGACCAGCCGCCACGCGGTGTCGAGTGGCGAGCCGAGGTCGAGGCGGCCGTGGATCAGTTCGCCTGGGATGCCGGTCAGCCGTCCGGCGTCGCGCAGCAGTTGGCCGTCGGCCAGGAACGCGTGGTGCGCGAAGTAGTGCGCGGTGATCCGGGTGAACGCCATCAGCGCGTCGGTGGGGCGGTCGCTGTAGGCGTTCGGCTTGCCCAGCGCCTCGTGCGCGATGACGGCGTCCTCCCAGGTGGCCCAGGCGTTCGCGGCGGCCCGCCGGACGGTCTCGTCCTGGTTGTTGAGCAGCCGGCTGTAGGCGGCCACCAGGTCACCGTCGCGGTCGGCGGCCGGCAGGAAGTTCCGGAACTCCTCCCACGGGCCGGGCAGGAAGCGGGCGACGCCCCGGTAGAGCCAGTCGGTCTCCTCGGGGCGGGTCGTGGTGACGCCGCAGAGCACGATCTCGGAGACCCGCTCGGGGTGGGCCTGGGCATAGGCGAGGATCAGCGTCGAGCCCCAGGAGCCGCCGTACAGCAGCCACTTCTCGATGCCGAGGTGTTCGCGCAGCCGCTCCATGTCCGCGATCAGCCGCTCGGTGGTGTTGTGCTCCAGCCCGGTCGTCGGGTCGGCGGCGTGCGGCAGGCTCTGTCCGCAGCCGCGCTGGTCGAACTGGACCACGTGGTACCGCTCGGGGTCGAAGTACCGCCGGGTGCCCGGCCGGTGGCCGGATCCGGGTCCGCCGTGCACGATCGCGGCGGGTTTGCCAGCCGGGTTGCCGGAGGCGTTCCAGTGCATCCGCTGACCGTCTCCGACGTCCAGCAGGCCTTGCGCGTAGGGCTCGTAGTGGGGGTGCAGCTCGGGCATCGCGGAACTCCTCCGTGGACGTGCGGCCGGACAGACCCTAGCGGGCGCTCGCAGGCCGGGCCGCGGATTTTCGGCGGGCCCGGGGCGGGGTCCGGTCGGCCGGGCCCGCCGTGGTGGGGTCAGCGCCGTTCGGCGGGCAGCAGGGTCGCGAGCCCGTCGAGGACGCGTTGCACGCAGAACTCGAAGCGGGTGTCCATGTCGGGTTCGGTGAGGTCGTCGGCCAGGGCGACGAGGTTGGGGAAGGTGTCGGCGGGCAGGGCGCGGAAGCGGTCTCCGGTGGCGTCGGCGATGTCCCGGCGACTGGTGCCGAGGACTTCGGCGGCCGAGATCGGGGACTGTTCCTGGAGGACGAACCCCTGGACGAAGGCGCCCAGCAGGTAGGTGGCCATGGCGGCGTCGGCGTCGGAGAAGCCGGCCGCGCGGAGCCGGTCGAGCTGGTCCTCCATCAGGCCGAGCAGGTGGGGGCCGGGGGAGAGGCGGCCCGAGACGACCTTGGCGGCGTCGCGCTTGTCGAGCAGCAGTCGGCGGTAGCGCCAGCAGTAGGCGTGGAACTGCTCGCGCCACCCGCCCTCGCGCGGCGGGGGTTCGGCCGAGGCCATCACCGCGTCGGTGAGCAGGTCGAGCAGTTCCTGCTTGTTGCGGACGTGCCAGTACAGCGAGGCCGCCTTGACGCCGACCTCGGCGGCGACCTTGCGCATCGACAGCCCGTCGAGGCCGTCCCGTTCCAGTACCCGCAGCGCGGCCTGGGTCAGCGCGTCCCTGGTCAGCGGCGGTGTCGTGTCGTCGTTCTCCGGCATGGCTGTGCGGACGCCTCCAGCGGTCTCATCCGGTCGCGAGTCTCGTGGCGACTGCCCGTGGCGAGTGCCCGTCGCGAGATCCCGCTTGCAATCTAACACCGTTAGGGGCACTCTGTGCGTGCCGCACCACTCCCTAACGCTGTTAGGGGCCAGGAATCGGGAGGGTTCCCATGCAGGAGTCGAGCGCCCGGCGCAAACGGCTCGCGCTACTGACGCTCTGCGTCACCATGTTCATGTCCATGCTGGACAACGTCATCGTCAACAACGCCCTGCCCCGCATCGGCCAGGACCTGGACGCCGGGATCAGCGGCCTGCAATGGGTCGTCGAGGGATACAGCCTCGTCTACGCCGGGTTCGTGCTGACCGGCGGCGCGCTCGGCGACCGGCACGGCCGCACCCGGATGTTCCGGTTCGGCCTCGCGCTGTTCACGGTCGGCTCCGCGCTCGCCGCGCTCGCCGGAACGATCGGCCTGCTGGTCGGCGCCCGGATGCTGCAAGGCGTCGGGGCCGCGCTGCTCACCCCGGGCAGCCTCGCCCTGCTGCGCCACGTCTTCACCGACGAGCGCGAGCGCGCCAGGGCGATCGGCCTCTGGTCCGGGGTCTCCGCGTTGGGTCTGTCGATCGGCCCGGTGGTCGGCGGGCCGATGGTCGAGCACCTCGGGTGGGCCAGCGTGTTCTGGATCAACGTGCCGATCGGCGTGGCCGGACTGGTGCTCGCCGCCCGCGTGCTCCCGGACATCCCCCCGCGTGCCCGGCGGATCGACCTCGGCGGCCTCGTCCTCTCCGCCGCAGGCCTCGGCCTGCTGGTCTACGCGCTGATCGAGGGGCCGACCCGTGGCTGGACGGACACCCGGGTGCTCCTCTGCGGCGCTGCGGCGCTCGTGCTGCTGGCCGCCTTCCTGGTGCTCGAACTGCGCCTCGCCGAACCGATGCTGGAGCTGCGGCTGTTCCGCGACGGCGCCCTCGGCGGCGCGCTGCTCAGCGGCTTCATGGTCAGCTTCGGGATCTTCGGCGCGCTCTTCTTCCTGCCGCTGCTGATGCAGGGCCCGCTCGGCTGGTCCCCGTCCGACGCCGGCTACGCCGGGCTGCCGATGACCGGGATGATCGTCGTCGCCGCCCCGCTCTCCGGCCGGCTGACCTCGCGGTACGGGCCCCGGCTGCCGTTGGTGCTCGGTCTCGTGCTGTGCGCGACGGGCCTCGGCGGGCTGTCCCTCTACGGCGAGCACGCCCACTACGTCGAGTACCTGTGGACCCTGTTCGCGATGGGCCTCGGGATGGGGATGACCTTCACCCCGGTGTCGATCGCGGTGCTCCAACGGGTCGCCCCGGCGCAGACCGGGATGGCCTCGGCGAGCATCAACACCCTGCGCGAGCTGGGCGGCGTCCTCGGGATCGCGGTGCTCGGCGCCGTGCTGACCAACCGGATGACCGGCAGCCTGACCGCCGCCCTGCACCGGCTCGGCGTGCCGCCGGACGCCGTCGGCCCGATCGCGGACGCGCCCGCCGGGGCGGGGCACGGCGGTGGCGGCGCGGCCGCCGTGCTGCCCGGCCCGGTCCAGGACGCGGTGGACGGCGCCTTCATCGAGGGCCTCCACCTCGCGGCGCGCTGCGGTGCGGCCGCGCTCGTCGTCACCGCCGTCCTGGTCGCCGTCCTGCTGGGCCGGGCCCGCCCGCTCGCCCAAAGCGGCACCGGCCTCCCGGAATCGGCCCCCGACTCGGCGTCGGCCCCCGGCCCCGGCCTGGACTCCGACCTCGGCCCGGACTCCGACCCTGGCCCCGACCTCGACCCGAACTCCGGTCCGGAGCCGCTGGCCGAGGCCCGGACGGTCCGACCGACCTGACGGGTCCGACCGACCTGATCGGTCTGACCGATCCGCGTGCCGACGCCGCGTCAGCGGATGCCCTCGACCGCCGCCTGCGCCGTGCGGGCCAGTTCCCGGCGCGCCCCCGCCCGGGTGGCCTGCGGCGCGGGCGGCGGAATCGGTGGCAGGAACGTCACGTCGGCGACCAGTCCGCGCACCGCGACCACCCGGGCGAGCGAGGTGAGCAGTCCGTCGTCGCCGATGAAGGCGGGCACGCTGGTCGGCCGTCCGTCCGCCAGCCGGTAGCGGATCGTCACCGGCTGGACGAAGGCGCCCGCCTCCACCGCCGCCTGGAACAGCGCGGGCCGGAAGCGGCCGCTCTCCCGTCCGCACCAGGTGGACCCCTCCGGGAAGACGATCACCGGCTGGCCGGCGCGCAGCACCTCGGCCACCGTCGCCACGGTGTCGGGCAGCGCGCGGAGCCGGTCGCGGTCCAGGAACACGGTGCCGCCCCAGGCGATCAGCGGCCCGAGCACCGGCCACCGGCGGACCTCGGTCTTGGCCAGTGAGCGGCCCGGGCGGCCCGCCGCGATCAGCGGGATGTCCAGCCAGGACACGTGGTTGGCCACCACGAGCGTCCCGCCGCCGAGCGCGCCGCCCGGCGTCCCGAGGTGGACGGTGACGCCGAGGGTGTGCAACAGGACGCGCGCCCAGAGCCGGATCAGCCGCTCCCGGGTGCCGTGCGGGAGGAGGCGCAGCGGCAGGCTGAGCAACACGCCCGCCAGCACCACCGCCAGGCAGGCCGCCAGCCGCAGCGCCCGCCGGGGGTGCGAGACGGCGGGCGCCGTCTCGGCCAGGCAGGTCTCGGGCCGGCAGGGGGCCGTCGGCAGCCAGACGCTCATGATGAGGCGCCGAGGGGCCGGGCGGGCAGTCCGGACAGGAAGTGCCGCAGGTAGCGCGGGTCGGTGCGCTCCAGCGACAGCAGCACGTACAGGTCGACGCAGTCGAAGTCCGGGTCGTACGCGGGCTCGCCGCAGACCCAGGCGCCGAGCCGCAGGTAGCCGCGGAGCAGGGCGGGCAGCGCGCCGCGCTCGGCGCGCGGCACGCCGGTGGCGTCCCAGCGGCGGCGCGGGGTGACCCGGTACTGCTCGGGCGCCAGGTACTTGGCGCTGACGGTGTCCCAGACCCGGGCCGCGGTGGCGCCGCCGTCGTCCAGCGGGATCGAGCAGCAGCCGCCGACCCAGGTGTTGCCGGTGTCGGCGAGGTAGCGGGCGATGCCGCCCCACATCAGGTTGATGACGGCGCCGTTGCCCCGGTGGTCGGGGTGGATGCAGGAGCGGCCGAGTTCCACCAGGCCCGGGCGGACCGGGGCCAGGGCGGAGAGCTCGAACTCGCCGTCGGAGTAGAGCCGTCCGGCCCGCCGGGCGGCCTCGGGGCGCAGCAGCCGGTAGGTGCCGACGACGGCGCCGTGCTCGCCCTCGCGGACCAGGAGGTGGTCGCAGAACTCGTCGAAGGGGTCGACGTCGAGGCCGGCGACCGGGCTGTGCAGGACGGCACCGAGCTCGGCGGCGAACACCTGGTGGCGCAGCCGCTGGGCGGCGCGCACGTCGTCGGCGTCGCGGGCGAGGGAGACGGTGTAGGCGGCCGGGGCCTGCGGCCGGCGGGGGGCGGGGACGGCGGGGGCGTCCTGGGTGGGGGCTACTGCGGTCGGAGCGTACGTGGGGACGGTGGTCATGGCGGACCCTCCAGGGCAGCACGATCGGCGGCGCCCTGGATCGCCAGGGCACCGGCCCGGCCCGCAGGCGTTGGGCCTGCACGCGAACCGGTCCCCGTATATCTCTCCGAGCCGGTTGGCATCCATGTTGCGGCGCGGCGGAGCGCAGATGTGCAACTGCTGAATGGGACCACCCGTCGCCTCCCGGTCATCTGCCGGGCACCGGGCGCTCGCCCGCCGGGGGTGGACAGCCCGGGCGCCTGTGCGCCCGGGCCTGCCACCCTCCCCCGGGATTCCCCCGGAACTCCCGTGGACGGGTGTGGTGTTGCGCGCGACCGGCGTGCTCCGAGAAGCGCGCGCCCCGGCGGGGCCTAGAGGGCCTGCCAGCCCTGCGGGTCGACGTCGCCCGGGATGACGGGCGCGGGGCCGTAGGGTTCGCGGGTGAGGACGAAGGAGCCGAGGTCCAGGTGGCTGACGGTGCCGTCGGCGGCCCGGACCACCCGCAGGGTCTCGCCCGTGTAGTAGTTGTCCAGCCCCGTCCAGGTGCCGTCCGGCTCGGCGCGGAAGCGGGAGCTGCGGGCTCCGCCGACGAGCGAGGTCAGTTCGAGGCCGCGGTCGGCCCGCAGCCGCAGGGCCTGCGCCGAAGTGCCCCAGTACCAGGGGCCGGTGAGGGCCAGCAGCTCCTCGTCGACCTCGGGCAGCGGACGCCAGGGTTCGGGCAGCCGGGGCTCGTGCTCGGCGGTCAGCGTGATCAACTGGGCGGCCACCAGGGTGGTGCCGGCGCCGGTGGTGGCGTTGGACAGGGCGATCGCGGCCAGGCCGTCCTCATCGCTGACCCACAGTGCGGCGGTGAAGCCGGGCATCGAGCCGGTGTGGCCGTACAGCACCCGGCCTTCGTGGCGGCGCAGTTGCAGGCCGAGGCCGTATCCGGAGGTCCAGGCCGTGTCGTCGGGGCCGGTGGCGGGCCGGCGCATCTCGGCGAGCGAGTCGGCGGCCAGCACCTTGTCGTCCCCGGCGGAGAGGAAGGCCGCCCAGCGGGCCAGGTCGGCGACGGTGGACCAGAGTTGGCCGGCCGGGCCCATCAGCCCGGTGTCGGTGAGCGGCTCCGGCAGCATGACGTCGGCCCACGGGTGGACGGCGAAGCCTCCGGCGTGCGGGTGCTCGGGCAGCAGGGTGGTGCGGTCCATGCCGAGCGGTGCCAGCACCTCGCGCCGCAGCACCTCGCCCCAGGGCTCGCCGCGCAGCCGCTCGACCAGCGCGCCGAGCAGCGCGTAGCCGGGGTTGGAGTAGTGGTGGAGGCGCCCGGCCGGGTGCTTGATCGCGGTGCCGGGCTCCAGCAGGTCGTCCAGTCCGGGCCGCAGGGAGCCGTCGGTCCGTTCCCACCAGGGCCCGGGTGTCTCGGCGGCGAGTCCGGCGGTGTGGGCGAGCAGTTGCGCGACGGTCGCGCCGTCGGCCGGGGTGCCGGGCAGGTGTCGGGCGAGCGGGTCGGCGAGGTCGAGCAGGCCCTCGTCGCGCAGCCGCAGCACGAGCACGGCGACGAAGGTCTTGGTGAGCGAGCCGATCCGGTACTGGACGTCGGGGGTCGGCGCGTGTCCGTCGATCATGCTGCGGGCGCCGCTCCAGACCAGTCGGCCGTCCCGGACCACTCCGGCGGCCAGGGAGGGCGTGCGGCCTTCGGCCTGGGCGACGGCGATCCGGTGCAGCAGGGCGCGGCGGGTGGTCGGCAGCAGTTCGTCGGACTGATCGGTCATCTGATCCTCTGAATCCTTCGGCGTGGTCCGGCGGGGAGGCCCGTCGGCGTGGTCTGCCACGAGATCCGCCGACGAGACCGTCGGCGAGGTCCGCAGGCGAGGGCCGCCGGCCAACACGGACGGGCAGCAGACGAACCCAACCTAGCCAGGCCGCTCCGAAGGATCCACCCGTTATCTCCGCAAACGCCCCGCGATCGCCCCGTGAACGCCTCGCGATGTCGCCGCCGGGCCGGTCAGCCCGGCAGCGGCGGGAGTTCGGGCCGCTGCAGCCAGGCCTCGAAGACCGGGGCCAGCGGGGCGGCCGCGTACCGGGAGGCGTGCGCGAGCAGGTCGGCGGTGCCGACGACGCCGTGCCGGTGGATGCTCGTCCAGTCCCGCAGCATCGCGAAGAAGGCGTCCTCGCCCAGCGCCCGCCGCAGCGCGTGCACGGCGAGGCCGCCGCGCTGGTACAGCCGGTCGTCGAACATCAGCCTGCGGCCCGGGTCGGCGAGCCTGAGGTCCTGCGGGAGCCCGGCCAGCAGGCCGTGCGCGGCGGCGGCGTGGGTGGCCGCGGCCGGGCCGCCGGCGTGCTCGGACCACAGCCACTCGGCGTACTTGGCGAAGCCCTCGTTCAGCCAGATGTGCCGCCAGTCGGCGATCGTCACGCTGTTGCCGAACCACTGGTGCGCCAGCTCGTGGGCGATCAGCCGCTCGCGCTCCCAGCCGCCGCCGAGGTGGTTCGTCCCGAAGGTGGCGACGCCCTGCGCCTCCACGGGGACGTCCAGTTCCTCGTCCGCGACGACCACCGCGTACTCGCCGAACGGGTACGGCCCGAACACCTCGCCGAAGTACGCCATCATCTCCGGCTGCCGCCCGAAGTCCCGGGTGAACGCGGGGACCAGCCGCTCCGGCACGTAGCCGGTCTGCGGCACGGCCGGGCGGGCCGCCAGCGGCACCGGCCGGTAGTGGCCGATCGACACCGTCACCAGGTACGGCGAGGTCGGCGCGCTCTGCTCGTACACCCAGGTGGTGCTGGACGCCCGGGTGGTGCGGGTCAGCAGCCGGCCGCTCGCCAGCACGGTGAACGGGGACGGCGTGGTGACCGCGATCTGGTACGTCGCCTTGTCGGCGGGCCGGTCGTTGCACGGGAACCATGACGGCGCGCCGATCGGCTGGCTGGCGACCAGCGAGCCGTCGGTCAGCTCCTCCCAGCCCAGGCCGCCCCACGGGCTGCGCACCGGACGGGGGTTGCCGGTGTAGTGCACCTCGACGGTGAACGCCGCCCCCGCCGCCAGTGCCCTGGCCGGACGGATCCGCAGCTTGCCGGCGCGGTGGGTGTAACGGGCGGCCTTGCCGTCGACCAGCACCCGCCCGATCCGGAACTCGGCCAGGTCCAGCGCGAACTCGGCCAGCGCCGCGTCCGCCACGGCGCTCAGCCGGGCCGAGGCCGCCAGCCGGTTCGGCCCGGGCCGGTAGTCCAGCACGAGCTCGTAGCGGTGGACCCGGTAGCGGTGGTCGCCGTTGGCCGGGAAGTACGGGTCGGGGGCGCCGGCGGTCGCCGGGACGTGCTTGGGCTTCACGGGGGCGGGCACTTCCTGCGGGCCGGGACGGGTGGTCATGACGTGGGCTGCCACGCCTCGATGGGGTTGCCCAGCCACCGCGTGTCGGCGGGGACGGACTCGGCGCGCATCACCAGCGAGGCCGGGCCCAGCGTGCTGCGCGCGCCCACCGTGCTGCCGGGCAGCACGATGCCGCCCGGGCCCAGGGTGGCGCCCTCGCGGAGGACCACAGTATCCATCCGCATGATCCGGTCGTGGAAGAGGTGCGTCTGCACCACGCAGCCCCGGTTGACGGTGACGCCGTCCCCGAGGGTGACCAGGTCCGCCTCCGGCAGCCAGTAGCTCTCGCACCAGACGCCGCGGCCGATCCGCGCGCCGAGCGCCCGCAGCCAGAGGTTCAGCACCGGCGTGCCCGGCACCGCGCCGACCAGCCACGGCACCGCCAGCACCTCGACGAAGGTGTCCGCGAGCTCGTTGCGCCACACGAAGCTGCTCCACAGCGGGTGCTCCACCGCCCGGAACCGGCCGACCAGCAGCCACTTCGCCGCCACCGCGACCAGGCAGGCCACCGCGCCGGCGCCCAGCAGCACCAGGCCCGAGAGCAGCGCGGCCACGCCCGCCGACCAGGAGACGGACAGCCGGGACAGCACCGCGACGGTCAGCACGCCGAGCGCCCCCGAGGCGAGCACCGGCAGCAGCCGGGCCAGCTCGACCAGTCCGCGCGCCCAGAGCAGCCGGGCTGGCGGCTCGTAGGTCAGGCTCTGGTCGGCCTCGTCCGCCGCGCGCGGCAGCCGCATCGGCGGCATGCCCAGGTACGAGCCGCCCTTCTTGGCCTTCTCCGGCGTCGCCGACAGCACGCCCACCAGGCCCCGCTTGGGCACCGCCCGCCCCGGCGCGGTCATTCCCGAGTTCCCGAGGAACGCCCGCTCGCCGACCTTCGCCTCGCCGAGCCGCACCCAGCCACCGCCCAGCTCGTACGGCGCGATCAGGGTGTCGTCGGCCAGGAACGCGCCGTCGCCGACGGTGGTCAGGCTGGGCAGCGCCAGCACTGTGGACACCTCCGCGCCCCGGCCGACCCTCATCCCGAGCGCCCGCAGCCACAGCGGCGTGACCAGCCCCGCGTACAGCGGGAAGAGCACCTCCCGGGCCCGGTCCATCAGCTGGGTGACGGTCCACGCCTGCCAGCCGACCCGGCCGTGCAGCGGGTGCACCCCGGGGAGCAGACCGCGGCTCAGCAACCGGACGGCGGCCACCAGCTGCGCCGCGTACACCGCGCCGTACGCCAGGGTGGCGGGCAGCAGGCCGAGCAGCGCGCCGCCGAGCGCCGCGCCGAGGCCGTCGCCCTGGTGGACGAAACCGGCGAGGACCGCGAGCGCGGCCAGCGCGGGCGCCACCGGGAGCAGGCCGAGCGCCGTGCCGCTGGCACCGTAGAGCGCGGCCCAGAAGACCCGGTGCGGCGGGCGCTCCTTGGGCCACGCCCGCTCGACGCGGCCCAGCTTGACGGCGGGCGCGCCGCCCCAGCGCTGGCCGGTCGGCACGTGCCCGGTGACGCTGGAGCCGGGCAGTACCTGGGCGCGCTTGCCGACCCGGGCGCCGGGCAGCAGGGTCGAGCGGGTGCCGACCACGGCGCCGGAGCCGACCTTGACCTGGCCGACCTCCAGCCGGTCGCCGTCCAGCCAGTAGCCGCACAGGTCCACCTCGGCCTCGACGGCGCAGCCCCGGCCCAGCTTCAGCATCCCGGTGACCGGCGGCAGCGAGTGCAGGTCGACCTCGGGCCCGACCTTGGCACCCAGCGCCCGGGCGTAGCGGACCAGCCAGGCGCCGGACAGCGCGGTGGCGCCGCTGAGCTCGGAGAGCCGCTCGGCGGTCCAGAGCCGCAGGTGGACGGCGCCGCCGCGTGGATGGCTGCCCGGGCGCAGGCCGCGCAGCAGCAGCCGGGCGCCGCCGGCCGCGATCGCCAGCCGGCCCGCCGGGGTGTACAGCGCCAGGGCGCCCGCGCCGACCGCCCACCAGGAGGCGGTGGGCGCCCACGGGTAGTCGCCCAGGTGGGAGAGCAGGTTGCCGGCCGCCAGCAGGGCGACCGTCCAGCGCAGGCCGACCACGGTGAACAGCGGGATCAGCAGGAGCAGCTGGAGCAGCTTGGCCCGGGTCGGCACCAGGGCGATGGTGCGGGCCTGGCCGCTCTGGGCGGCGGTGCGCTCCAGGTGCCGGGCGAGCTTGCGCAGCGTCGGGTGCTGGTAGACGTCCAGCACGGCGGCGTTCGGGTAGCGGGTGCGCAGCAGCGTGGTGAGCCGGGCGGCGGCCAGGCTGCCGCCGCCGATGCCGAAGAAGTCGTCGCGCGGGCCGCTCACCGTCACACCGAGGATCTCGGTCCACTGCTCGGCCAGCCAGGCCTCGGTGCCGTACAGCTGCTCGCTCGGCCCGGCGTTCTCCAGCTCGGGCAGCGGCCAGGGCAGGGCGGCCCGGTCGACCTTGCCGGAGGTGCGGGTGGGCAGGGTGTCGACCGGCGCGAGCAGCGGCACCAGGGCGGCCGGCAACTCGGCGCGCAGCTTCTCGACGGCCTGCTCGCGGTCGAAGCCGTCCTGGACGACCAGGTAGCCGACCAGCAGCTGGTTGCCGCCGCGCGCGGTGCGGACGGCGGCGGCCGCGCCCGCCACGCCGGGCAGGGCCTGGAGCGCCGCGTCGACCTCGCCGAGTTCGATCCGGCGGCCGCCGAGCTTGATCTGCTCGTCGGTGCGGCCGAGGAACAGCAGGCCGGCCGGGTCGGCCTGGACCAGGTCGCCGCTGCGGTACGCCCGCTCCCAGCCGAGCGAGGCCAGCGGCGCGTACTTCTCGGCGTCCTTCTCCGGGTCGAGGTAGCGGGCCAGACCGACCCCGCCGATCACCAGCTGGCCGGTACCGCCGGCCGCGACCGGCTCGCCGGCCTCGTCGACCACGGCGAGGTCCCAGCCGTCCAGCGGCAGGCCGATCCGGACCGGGCCGTCGCCGGTCAGCAGCGCGGCGCAGGCGACCACGGTGGCCTCGGTGGGGCCGTAGGTGTTCCAGACCTCGCGGCCCTCGGTGACCAGCCGCTGCACCAGCTCCGGCGGGCAGGCCTCGCCGCCGAAGATCAGCAGCCGCACCTCGTTGAGCGCCTCGGCCGGCCAGAGCGCGGCCAGCGTCGGGACGGTGGAGACCACGGTGATCTCCTGCTCCGCCAGCCAGGGGCCGAGGTCGGCGCCGCTGCGTACCTGGGAGCGGGGGACGGGCACCAGGCAGGCGCCGTGGCGCCAGGCCAGCCACATCTCCTCGCAGGAGGCGTCGAAGGCCACCGACAGGCCGGCCATCACCCGGTCGCCGGGGCCGATCGGCTCGTCCTGGAGGAAGAGCGCCGCCTCGGCGTCGACGAAGGCGGCGGCGTTGCGGTGGGTGACGGCCACGCCCTTGGGGCGGCCGGTGGAGCCGGAGGTGAAGATGATCCAGGCGTCGTCGGCCGGCGTCGGGCGGGGGCGGGGTTCCGCGGCCGCCTCGCCGGGGTCGGGGACCGGGCGTTCGCGGTGGACGGTCAGCGCGCGGTCGGCGCCGAGCACCGCGGCGACGCCGGCCTCCCCGAAGACCAGCTGGGCGCGCTCGTCCGGGTCCTCTGCGTCGACCGGCACGTAGGCGGCGCCGGCGGCGAGCACGGCGAGGATCGAGACGTACAGGTCGTTGGTGCCCGAGGGGACCCGCACGCCCACCCGGTCGTCCGGGCCGATCCCGGCGGCGGCCAGCCGGCGGCGCAGCTGCTCGACCTCGGCGGCCAGGGCGCGGTAGCCGAGCACGGTGCGCCCGTCGTCCAGGGCCGGTTCGTCGGGGTGGGCGCGGACGGTGGCGTCCAGGACGTCGACCAGGGTGCGCGGTGCGGCGGCCGGACGGCCCGGGAAGAGGGCCTGCGGCGGTGGGGCCTGTGGCGGCGTGGCGTGGGGTGGTGTGGCTCGGGGTGGTGTGGCGTGGGGCGGCGTGGCGGACTGCTCCGTGCTCGGTTCAGCTGTCATGGCAGCCCGTACGCTCCTCGTCCTCGCCCCGTTCCGACTGATGCCCGGCCCTTCGGGGCGGTGGGAGCACTCGCCTGACCGGGTGACCCCACTCCGGGGCCGGAGCGGACAACCCGACTGATGGTAGCCCCGGGTGCGAGGCGCCGTACGGCCCGACACTTGGCTCAACTAGGCCGGAAATGGCCTGAGCTGACGTTGTGTCAGTCAACAACTGGGTGGGCCTGGCAGTCATGTGACTGGATGTCAGTCGAATTGACGGATCGTCAGGCCTAATTCTCGATCGTGATCCACGCCACAGCGAATGCTGCTCCCTTCGGGTGGCGGGCCCGGCGGCCGGCCCGGTTCCGGCCCGGCCGCCGGGCCCGCCAAGGCGTCGGAGCGGTGTCCGAGAGGCGCCAGAGAGAGACCCGAATGGCGCCCGAATGGTGTCAGGGCGGTCAGCGGAAGCGGTGCAGGTACTCCTGGAGGAACGCCTCCAGGGTGCGCGGGGCGCGCCCGGTGAGGTGGGCGAGGGTGCCGTCGGGTGCCTCCCGGCGGACCGTCGCGAGCTGCTGGATCTCCACCACGTGGGAGGCCAGCCAGGGCGGCATCCCGGCCCGCTCGACCAAGTGGGTGTGCAGCCCGGCCGGGGGCAGGTCGAGGTAGCGGACCGGGCGGCCGAGCAGCTCGCCGAGCAGCCCGGTGAGCTCCGGGTAGCTGTACGCCCGGCCGCCGGTGAGCGGATACGTTCCGCCGGCGAGCTCCGGGCGGGTGAGCACCTCGGCCGCGGCGTCGCCGATGTCCCGGGCGTCGACGTAGTTGCAGCGGGCCTGGCCCATGGCACCGTGCACCACCCCGGCGGCGGCGATGCCGGGGGCCAGCAGCAGCAGCTTCTGCATGAACGCGTACGGCCGCAGCACCGTCGCGGTGACGCCGGACGCGCGCAGGCGCTCCTCGACCAGGTGGTGGCCGCGCGAGACGGCCACGGGGGAGTCCGGTTCGGCTGCGGGTGCGGAGATCTTGACGATGTGCTCCACGCCGCTCTCGACCGCAGCGTCGATCGCGGCCAGCTCGTGCTGGACCTGGTGCGGGCCGTTGGCCATGGTGAGGAAGAGCTGGTGCGCGCCACGGAAGGCTTCGCGCAGGGAGTTCGGGTCGGCGGCGTCGGCCGGGAGCGTCTCGGTCAGTGCGAGGGTCCGGTCGTCGAGGCCGGCCGCGAGGCGGGCGGGGTCGCGGCTGAGTGCGCGGCTCGGTGCACCGAGGGCGGCGAGGCTGCGCAGGGTGGCACCGCCGGTGGCGCCTCCGGCGCCCATGACGACGATCATGAGGTCTGTCCTTCCGGTCGGGTGGAGAGTCGGTGCTGCGGGGATCGGGTCCGGCGGCTGCCGCGCCAGCGCCAGGTGATCACGGTGGCCGCGATCGCCGACGAGACCGGCAGGTCGATCGGAAGGCGGCCGGGCCAGGGGCTGGTGGCGAGCCCGTGGATCTGCGGCAGCCAGTGCGCGGCCGCGAGGCCGATGGCGAGTGCGACGGCTGCGGCGGCCAGGCCGAGTGCGGGGGCCAGCAGGGCGCGCGGTGCCCGGCCGCCCGGGGAGCGGTTGGGTCGGCGTCGCAGGGCGGAGCCGACCAGGGTGGCGACGACGGCCGAGGTGCCGCCGATCGTGGTGGCCGCGGCGATCATCAGCTGCGGCTGGTGCGTGACGGCCCCGCCGATGCCGGCCATCACGGCGGGCATCGCGTAGGCGACGAGGACCTCCCGCCACAGGGTGAAGGGGGGCGGTGCGCCGGGTGCTTTCTTGCTCATGGGCTTCTCCTGCGGAGGTGTTGGGGTGAAGTGATTAGGTGGCTAACTATTAGTGCTTAGGTGCCTAACTATTGGGTCGTGAAGCCGGCGGGCCGCCTTGCGCGGCCCGCCGTTCTCGACCGGGTCAGTCCGCGGTCAGCGCGTCGGCACCCTCGACCACCCTGGCCAGGAGGTCGAGGAAGGTGGCGCGCTCCTCGACCGAGAGCCCGCCGACCAGTGCCTGCATCCGGGCGAAGTGCTCGGGCGCCAGATCGCGCAGCCGCTGCGCGCCGCGTGCGGTGAGGACCACCACGTTGGCGCGGCCGTCCTCGGCGGACGGACGGCGGACCACCAGGCCCTCCCGCTCCAGGCCGTCCACCAGGCCGGTCACGGTCGCCCGCGAGACGCCGAGGTCGGCCGCGAGCTGGGAGGGCGACTTCTCGCCGCCGTGGTCCTCCAGGTCGGCCAGCAGTCGGTAGCGGCCGGTGGAGAGCCCGAACCGGGCGAAGTGCACCTCCCCGGCCTGGCCGATCCGGGCGCCCGCCGCCATCAGCCGGGCCGCGACCAGGATCGCCTGCGGGTCGGCCGTGAGGCCGTAGCGGGCGATCTGGCGGCGCGCCTGGTCGAGAGTGGGGGCGCCGCTGTCGGCGTCGGGGCGTTGTGTCATGAAAGTAATATGGCGCCTCATCAGTTTCCCGGTCAAGTCGACGGCCCGCACCGACCGGGTTCCCGGACGGTGCGGGCCGCGGTGACGCCGGCCCCTCCGGGGCCGAGGGTGGCCGGGCGGTGCGCCCAGGGCGAGTCTCGTCATTCCCGGCGTCGCGCGCCCGGCGGGAACGGCGGGACACGTCCTACGCGGCGCGGCGCGCGCCGCCGTCCGCACCTTCCTGGCCGACCAGGGCGTGCCCGACCCCGACGGGCGGACCGCCACCCTGCTGGCCTGGGTCGACGGACTGGTCTTCGACCGGCTGGTGGGCGGCGGGGAAGTCCGCGTGGACGAGGTCCAGGGGCTGGTGGCGGCTGCGCTGCGCGGGACGGCCGGACGGTAGGGCGTTTCTTCGAACTCCCGTCGCTTGGAGGCAGTTTGAAAAGGCGCCCCCGGCGGGGTGTGGCGGCCTCGCCGCACGAAGTGCCGTAGGGCGGCGCTCCGGCGGCCCGGATGCGGCGGTGGCCGGGGTGGTGGCTCGGTGGTGACGAGCAATCAGGTCAATCAACCGTCAAGTTGGTTCATTCACAGAATAATCCGGTCGCAAAGTGGACGGCATCGAAACATTTACGCTGCTTCCAGGTCTTCACATGGAGATCTCAGACTGACAGGCTGGGGCCGCCCTTTCAGTACTGAGGAGGTTCCTTGTCCCGTATATCCACGCTGGCCGGAGCGGTCACCTGCGCCCTCGCCCTCGTCACCGGTAGTGCTGTCGCGGCATCGGCAGCGCCGATAGACCTGGCGCCGGGTGCGGCGGCCGAGGCGAAGGTCGCCGCTGTCAACTGGACCCCGTGTAACCCCGACCCGAGCAAGCCGGACCCAGGTATCTACGACTGTGCCGTGTACCCGGTTCCGCTGGACTATGACAACCCGTCGGGTGAGAAGATCGGCATCGCCATGATGCGCCGGCGGGCGAGCGACCCGTCCAAGCGGATCGGCTCGCTGTTCCTCAACCCGGGCGGCCCGGGTGGTAGCGGCTACCTGTGGGCGACCACCACCCGGTTCGGTACCGAGGTGCAGTCGCGCTTCGACCTGGTCGGTTTCGACCCCCGTGGCGTGGCCCGGAGCAACCCGCTCAAGTGCTTCAAGACCCAGGAGGACGCCGACGCGGTCAACGGCCGCATGGTCGGCGTGCCGGTCACCAAGGCCGAGATCAACGAGACGCTGGACGCGGACCAGGACTACACCGACGCGTGCAGCAAGAACGCCGGCCCTCTGATCGAGCACATGTCGACCATCAACGTGGTCCGCGACCTCGACCGGATGCGCCGCGCCGTCGGCGACTCCCAGCTCAACTTCGCCGGGTTCTCCTACGGCACCCTGATCGGCGCGACCTACGCCGGGATGTACCCGAACAAGGTGCGCACGATCATCGTCGACGGCAACGTCGACCCGAACCTGCGCCTGCACGACGGCCTGGAGTACGACCGTCAGCGGGCGGGCGGCTTCGAGCTGGCCCTGGACGAGTTCCTGAAGCGCTGCCAGGCCGCCGGCGCCCCGCGCTGCGCCTTCGGCGAGGGCGACACCCGGGCCAAGTTCGACCAGCTCCGCGACCACCTGCGGACCAGCCCGGTCACCCTGCCGAACGGCTCCCAGGTGACGCTGAGCACCTTCACCAGCGAGGTGGCCAGCGCGCTGTACTCGCAGGCCAAGCTGGCGCCGCTGGCCAAGTCGCTGCAGGCGACGTACCAGCTGGTCCAGAAGCCGGCCGCGAACACGCTGATGGCGCCGAAGGCGACCGTCTCGGACGACGACGCCAACATCCTCGCGGTGAACGCCCCGCGGGCGCTGCGCGAGGCCCCGGCCGACTCCGAGTACACCGCCGACGACTCCTACATGGGCGTCAACTGCCAGGACAAGCCGTACCCGTCGAACGACCGGGTCTTCCCGAACGTCGCCAAGGCCTGGGAGAAGGAGTCGCCGACCTTCGGCCGCTACCAGGCCTTCGACGCGCCCGCCTGCGCGAGCTGGCCGGCCCCGGCCCGGGACGCCGAGCGCTTCAGCGGCCCGTGGAACAAGAAGACCTCGAACACCGTCATGGTGATCGGCAACCTCTACGACCCGGCCACCCAGTACAAGTTCGCCCAGCGGATGCAGCAGCAGCTGGGCAACGCCGTGCTGGTCAGCGTGGACTCGATCGAGCACTGTGCCGTCGGCCGCAGCCAGGCGCTGAACGCGCTGGTCACCCGCTACCTGGTCGACGGCACCGCGCCGAAGCCGGGCCAACTGCTGAAGCCGGACGCGGCGATCTTCCCGGCGGCCTGACGGGGCTGAGCGGCCTGACGGGGCCGAGCGGTCGGCCGGTGCCGGCCCGCGCGGCCCGCAAGGCCCGCCCGGCAGGACTGGCCGCGCGGCCCCCGGAGGCCTGAGGTACGTGTGAACGGATGTGGTGGTCGGCGGCGCCGGCCACCACATCCGCGTTTTCCGGCCGAGCCCCCGGAGGACGGCGTGAACGCGGACGGCCGTGCGAAAGCGGATGACGGCGCGAACCGGGTATGCGGCGTGAATGCGGCGGTGGATCGCCATCCGGCCCTCCTCGGAAACGAGTTCTTCTCGGATTCTTCTCGGATGTCGGGGACCGTAGCCGATACCACTGACACTGATAGTTCAATCGGCCGCCGGGCCCGCAGCGGCCTGGGACCTGCGCTGATTCGTCCAAAATGACGTACTGTCACACTAGTTCGTTAAAGGATTCCCACCCTCGAATACCTGTGTTAGCGTGCCGCCGCCAGCTTCTCTCATCGCCGAGAAAGTGAGGTCGGGCCATGGAGGGCGCATTCTCCCGACGGGGATTCCTGGGCACCGCCGGTGCGGCGGCGGCCGGGGTGTCCGGCGGCTCGACGGGCACGGCGGCCGCGGCCGGGGCGCGTCGGGAGCCGCCGGATGGGCGGTCGGTCCGGCCGGGCGATCCCCGCTACCGGACGCTCGGCCAGGGCTTCAACCAGCGCTGGCGCAGCAGCCCCGCCCACATCCGCCTGGTGGCCGACGAGGCCGACGCCGTGGGCGAGTTGAACCGGGCGCTGGACCACGGGATGCGGCCGACCGTCCGCGGCGGCGGCCACTGCTACGAGGGCTTCGTCGACAACGACGGGGGCGTCATCCTCGACCTCAGCATGATGCGGGGTGTCGTCGCCGCCACGGACAAGTTCGGCCGTCCGACGTACTGCGTGGAGGGCGGGGCCACCAACTGGGACGTCTACACCACGCTCTTCCGCGCGTACGCGGTGACGCTGCCGGCCGGGTCCTGCTACTCGGTCGGCGCGGGCGGGCACATCTGCGGCGGCGGGTTCGGCCTGCTCTCGCGGCGGCACGGGCTCACCGTGGACCACCTGGTCCAGGTCGACGTGGTCACCGTGCGGGGCGGCACCGCCGTGGTGACCAGGGCGCACCGCGACGACGGCGAGGGCTCCCCGGAGGCGGACCTCTTCTGGGCCCACACCGGGGGCGGCGGCGGGAACTTCGGGGTGGTGCTGCGCTACCACTTCGCGGTCGGCGTGCCGAAGCCGCCGCCCCGGGTCTGGCTCAGCAGCGTCGCCTGGCCCTGGGGCGAACTGGTGGAGCGGCCCGGCGACTTCGAGACCCTGGTGCGCAACTTCGGCGCCTTCATGGCCGAGCACAGCGGCCCGCGGGAGCCGACCTACCAGGGCCTGTTCGCGATCCTCAAGCTCACCCACCGCTCCAACGGGAACGTAGTCCTGGTGAGCCAGTGGGACGGTGACGACCCGGGGCCGCTCGACGCGTTCCTGGCGGCCGTCGAGCGCGGGATGGCGACGCGGTCGGTGGTCCAGACCCACAGCGCCGGCGGGCTGTTCCTGCCCTACCCGGAGAAGCGTCGCCAACTGCCCTGGTTCCAGGCCACCATGACGCTCAACCCGTCGGGCGACAACCAGCGCGGCAAGTACAAGTCGGCCTACCACCGCGAGCCGTTCAGCCGGGCCCAGATCGCCACCTTCTGGGACTGGCTGGTGCGGGACGTCGAGGGCGTGGACCTCACGAAGACGCTGGTGCAGATCGACTCCTACGGCTGCCGGATCAACACCCGCGGGCCCGAGGAGACCGCCGTCCCCCAGCGCGACTCGATCATGAAGCTCCAGTACCAGACGTACTGGACCGACGAGGCCCAGGACGCCGACCACCTGGCGTACCTCGGCGGGCTCTACCGGGACGTCTACCGGGAGACCGGCGGTGTCCCGGAGATCGACACCGCGACGGACGGCGCCTACGTCAACTACCCGGACGTCGACCTGGGCACGGCCGACCAGCCGGACCCGGCCTACCAGCGGCTCTACTACAAGGGGAACTACCCGCGGCTGCAGCGCACCAAGGCATACTGGGACGGCGCGGAGGTGTTCCACCACGCTCAGTCGATCACCCTCCCCGGGGCCTGACCGGGAGGGGGCCCGCCACCGGATGCGCGAGCCGCCGTAGGGGCGCAGGGTCGAGGTATGAGCGGAGTGGTCGTGCTGGTCGAGCTGGAGCCGTCCACCGAGGTGCTGGACGCGGGCGAGGTCGACGTGGGCGCGCGGATTCGCTGGGTGCACGCGGCGCCGCCGGATCCGGACGTGCCGGAGGATCCGGGGCCGGTGACCTTCTGCGGCCTCGACACGGCGGACCTCGAACGGGAGCCCTACCGCCCGGCCGGGCCCGGCGGGCCGTGGTACCCGCCGTCCCAGCGCACCCGGCGGTGCCGAGCCTGCGAGGCGGTGCTCAAGGCACCCTGAACGGGCTCGCGGAGCGCGTCCGGTTCCATCGGTTGCGCCGCCGGGGTGCCCCGGCCCGCCTGTCCGGACAGGCCGGCGCACCCCGGGCCACCCCTACGCGGCCGGCTTCGCCGCCTCCTCGACGATCCGCCCGTCACGCAGCTCGATCACCCGGTCGGCGAGTTCCATCAGCGTCGGGTCGTGGGTGGCGACCACCACGGTGACGCCCTCGCTGCGGACGACGGCGCGCAGCAGCTGCATGATCGAGCGGCCGGTCTCCGAGTCCAGCTGGCCGGTCGGCTCGTCGGCGATGATCAGGCCGGGCTCGTTGGCCAGCGCGCGGGCGATGGCGACGCGCTGCTGCTGGCCGCCGGAGAGTTCGCCGGGCCGCTGGTTGGCCTGGTCGGCGAGGCCGACGAGGGCCAGCAGGGTGTGCGCGCGCTCCTCGCGTTCGGCGGCCGAGACCTTGCGCAGCCGCATCGGCACGCCGACGTTCTCGGCGGCGGTGAGCATCGGGATCAGCCCGAAGGACTGGAAGACGAAGCCGATCCGCTCCCGCCGCAGGGCGAGCCGGCCGTCCTCGTCCAGTTCGGCGAGGTCGGTGCCGTCCAGGGCGATGCTGCCGGCGGTCGGGGCGTCCAGGCCGCCGACCAGGTTGAGCAGGGTGGTCTTGCCGGAGCCGGACCGGCCCTTGAGCGCGGCGAGTTCGCCGCGGCCGACGGTGAAGGAGACGCCGCGCAGCGCGTGCACGGTCCGCTCGCCGGTGCCGAAGCTGCGCCGGAGGTCGGTCACGGCCACCATCGGGGCGTTGGTGGTGGCGGTGGCCTGAGGCTGCGTCATTGAGGCTTCCCCCTGTGTGTGTCTACCCAGTGTCTACGGACGGGTGGCGCCACGGGTTCACGGTTTCGGGCGGCGATTTCCGGGGTGCGGGTCGGCGTTCCCAAAGGCGTGCTGTGGAGCCTGAGTTATGAAATGTTCATGGCATTCTGGCGGGCGCCCGAAGTGCGGGTGCTGCCAATGCAAGGAATTTGCTCATTACTTACTTGTTAGCGCAAGTCCCTTCCGTTCCTGGATCGAATCTGACAGAGTCGTCCGCTATCCGGTGATCAAATGCCGGTGATCATTGCGTTGATGTGCCCTAAGTGTGTCCATTCGTGGCCGAGTTGTGACCGAATCGGATCGATGAACGGGGCTGGGACGCGACCTGGGGACGTAAAGACCGGGGAGGAACTTGATGCTCGGCTTCGTCGTGCGCCGACTGCGCGGGCGACTGCCGCTGGCTGCCGCCGTGCTGCTCGCTGTACTGATCACCACGGCCGTGCTGACCGCGCTGGTGGCGTTCAACCGCAGTGTCGGCGAGGCCGGTCTGCGGCAGGCGCTCCAGGGGCCAGGACATGCTCGGACCACGGTCGTGGTGACCGCCGAACACGGGCTCGACCAGCGTGCGAAGGACGAGGCGGAGCTCACCGCCTACCGCGGCAGGCTCTTCGGGGACCTGCCCGTGCGCACCGACAGCCTGCTGCGCAGCCGCTCCTACGGCCTGCCGGACGGTGCCGGCACCACCGGCACCACTGGTACCAACGGCGCCACCAGCACCAGCGGCGCCCCCGGGTCCGCGGTCCCCGGACCCGGGACCCAGCCCGACCTGACGGTCCTCGCCGACCTCGACCGCGACCGGACCCGCCTGCTCGCCGGCGCGTGGCCCGCCGCGGCCTCCGGCCCGGTCCAGGCCGCCGCCCCGCAGGTCGCCGTCCCGCAGACCATGCTGGCGCGGCTCGGCCTCACCGACCAGGCACTGCCCGCCGATGTTCAGGTGGCGGACCGCCTCGGCGGCAAGTCGCTGACCGTCCGCGTCACCGGCGTCTACCGGGCCGTCGACCCGACCGACGCGTACTGGCGCATCGACCCGGTCGGCGGCCACGAGGTCGAGGTCAGCGGCTTCACCACCTACGGCCCGATGCTGGTCGACCAGAGCGCCTTCACCACCGGTGGGTTGGTGCAGAGCAGCCGCAGCTGGCTGCTCGACGCCGACTTCGCGGGCATCGGTCGCTCCGCGGCGGAGGCCATGGGCGACCGCGCCCAGGGCCTCGCCGACGACCTGCAGACCCGCGCCAGCATCAGCTCGCGGACCGAACTGCCAGACATCCTGCGCGAGTTGTCCTCCAGCATGATGGTCGCCCGGACCACCCTGCTGATCGGCGCCCTCCAGCTGGCCGTGCTCGCCGTCGCGGCGCTGCTGCTGGTCGTCAACCTGATCGCGACCCGGCAGACGGCCGAGAACGAGCTGCTCGCCGCCCGCGGCGCCTCCGGCGCCCGGCTCGGCGCCTTCACCGCGACGGAGTCGCTGCTGCTCGCCCTGCCCGCCGCGCTGCTGGCCCCCCTGCTGACTCCGTTCCTGGTCCGCGCCCTGGCCGGCTTCGGGAGCGACCACCAGGTGCCCCTGGACACCGGCATCAGCTGGTCGCTCTGGCCGATCGCCGTGCTCTGCGCCTTCGCCTGCGTCCTGCTGGCCAGCCTGCCCAGCCTCCTGCGCGGCGCCGGAGCCGCCCTGCGCAGCCGCTCCGGCCGCCGCCAGGCCCTGGTCTCCGGCATCGCGCGCAACGGCGGCGACCTCGCCGTGCTCGCCCTGGCCGTGCTCGCCTACCAGCAGCTCAGCCAGTACGGCGGCGGGCTGTCCACCGACTCCTCCGGCCGGCTCGGCGTGGACCTGCTGCTGGTCGCCACCCCGACCCTGGCGCTCTGCGCCGGCACCCTGGTGGTGCTGCGCCTGCTGCCGCTCGCCGCCAGGCTCGGTGCCCGGGTGGCCGCCCGCGGCCGTGGCCTCGGCCCGGCCCTGGTCGGCTGGCAGCTGGCCCGTCGGCCCGCCCGTGCCACCGGCCCCGTGCTGCTGCTGGTGATGGCCGTGGCCACCGGCGTGCTGGCGCTCGGCCAGCACGCCACCTGGACCGCCTCCCAGCGCGACCAGGCCGCCTTCAACACGCTCGGCGGCCTGCGGATCTCCGCCTCGCACAACGCCCTGATGGGCCAGGGCGGCCGCTACGGCGCGCTGCCCGGCGGCGACCGGCTGGTCCCGTTGGTGCGCGAGGAGCAGTCCCTGCCCAACGGCAAGGGGCAACTGGTCGCCGTGGACACCGCCGCCTTCGCCGAGCGCGTCCCGGTCCGCTCCGACCTGCTCGGCGGGCGCACCCGCGAGGACCTGTTCGGGTCGCTCGCCCAGCCCGCCCCCACCGGGCCACAGGCCGGCCTGGAACTGCCCGGCCACCCGCTGCGGATCGACGCGGAGGTCACCGTCCAGCAGCCGGAGCAGCAGGCCGGGACGCCCGGCGGCAGGACTGGTCCGTCGCTTCACCCGGAGGCCAGGTTGCTGCTGCGCGACCGCTTCGGCATGATCCACAAGGTCTCGCTGGGCACGCTCCCGCTGACCGGCGACGCCAAGGTCTCGGCCTCGCTGACCACGCTGGTCGACGCCCCGCTCGGCTCGGCCGCCGCGCCGTTGACCGTGGTCGGCGTGATCGTCGCCTTCGGCGACCGGTCCAACGGGGAGCTGACCGTCCACCGGCTGTCCGTCTCCGACAGCGCCGACGGCCCCGCGACCGCCGTCCAGGTGCCGGCCGGCTTCGGCTGGACGGCGACGGCGCCCCCCGTCCGGGCCATCGGCGACGTGGTGCCCGGGCCGGCCGCCGTCCTCGGATCCGAACCGACCGGCGCCGACCGCTTGTTCACCATCCGCTACCGCTTCGCCAACGGCCTCGGGGACATGGTCCGCGCCGTCCTCCAGCCGACCGGGACGAGCGTGCCGGCCACCGTGTCCGGCATCGCCACCCGCGACTACCTGAAGGTCGTCGGCGGCTCCGTCGGCGACACCGTCCAGGTGCCGTTCTCCGGGATCGTCCTGCCGGTCAAGATCACCGCCGTGGTCGACGCCCTGCCGGCGGCCGGCCTCAACGCGCTCATGGTCGACCTCTCCACCACGGCCCGGCTGCTGGCCGCACAGGGCGGCGAACTGCCCAACCGCGCCGAGTGGTGGCTGCCCGCCACCGGCCCCGGCGACCGGACCCCCGCCGAGGCCGCCGCCGCACTGCGCGCCGCCCCCGGCGCCCAGGACGTCCAGCTTTACGAGGAGGTCGTCGAGGACCTGCTCAGCGACCCGGTCGGCGCCGCTCCGCAGAGCGCGCTCATGGTCATCGCGGTCGTCACCGGGGTGCTCGCCGCGATCGGCTTCGGCGCCGCCGTGGCCGCCTCCGCCCGCGAACGCTCCCGGGACTCCGCCCTGCTGCTCGCGCTGGGCGCCCGCCGCAAGCAGGTGACCCGCACCATGGCCGCCGAACAGGCCCTCCTGGTCGCCCTCGGCGGGGCCGTCGGACTGGCCCTCGGCACGCTGCTCGTCCACCTGATCGTGCCGTTCGTCGTGCTGACGCCGGCCGCCCGCCGCCCGACGCCCGGGGCGCTGATCGAGCTGCCGCTCGGCCAGGCGCTACTGCTCACGGCCGCGATCGCCGTCGTTCCCCTGTTGTCGGCCTTCCTGATCGGACGCCGCCGTCGAGACGTGGCCGCCCGGCTGCGCCACGTGGAGGAGATGTGACCACCAAGGCCGGGACCACCGTGCCCACCCCTTCGCCCGCGCCCGCCCACGGCCCCGCGCCCTGGGTCCGCACCCGGCTGCGCGCGACGCCGCTGGCCACCCTGCTCATGGCGGCGCTCGCCTTCGTCACCGTGTTCATGGCGGCGGCCTTCCCCCGCGTCGTCGACCGGGGCGCGGACAGCGCCCTGCGGGACTTCGTGCACCAGAAGGGCGTCAACGCGACCAGCCTGCAAGCCACCTCCGAGCCGAACCTGAGCGACCCGACCTCCGCTCTCGACGACGTGCAGCAGAAGCTGACCGCGGAGATCGGCCGGAACCTGCCGCTCACCGAGACCAGCCAGCTCTACGGCAGCCGGGCCAAGTCCCCGCGCAAGATGTTCAACGAGGGCTACGCCCGTCTCTCCGACCATCCGCCGGTGCTCGGCCTGCTGTACCTGCACGGGCTCAAGGAGCTCGTGACCCTCACCGACGGCGTCTGGCCGGGCCCCGCGGCCGAGGGCGCACCCCTGCCGATGATCGTCAGCCAGAAGGCCGCCGAGACCATCGGCGTCAAGCTCGGTGACGTCGTCGACAACGGCAGCGACCTGACCGGCCGGACCCGGTCCACCGTGGTCGGCTTCTACCGCGTCAACAACCCCACCGACCCGACCTGGGACGACATCGGCTGTCCCGCCCGCGCCTGCCTGGAGGGCCAGGGCACGGAGCTCCACTGGGCGACCACCGGTTTCGTCGGCGACAGCGGCCTGCACCAGCTGATCCTCTGGGGCAACGGCGGCGTGAACTTCTGGCGGCTGCCCGTCGACTCCGGCGCCCTGCGCGCCGACCAGCTGGCCGAGACCCGCGCCACCGTCGGCTCCTACCTGGTCGGGCGCGGCGCCACCACCCTCGCCGACGTGACCAAGCGCCCGGACCTGCACGTCACCTCGCTCCTGCCCGACGTCTTCACCCGGGCCACCGCCCGCTACGACGCCGCGGCCCCGCTGGCCGCGATCGGACCGGCCGGAGTGGCGGGGGTGGCCGTCGTGGTGCTGTGTCTCGCGGCGGCCCTCACCGCCGACCGGCGCACCGCCGAACTCCGGCTGCTCCAGGCCCGCGGCGGCTCGCGCGGCGGCATCCTGCTGCGCCTGCTCGGCGAGGGCGCGGCGACCGTGCTGCCCTCCGCCCTGCTCGGAACGGCCCTCGCCCTGGTGCTGCTGCCCACCCCCCGGTGGGGCAACGCCCTGCTCACCGCCCTGGCGGTCACCCTGATCGCCGTGCTGGCCTTCCCGGCGCGCGCCGCCGTACTGCTGTCCCCGCCGAAGGCCGTGGCCGGCTGGCGCCGACTCGTCGGCGAACTCGCCGTCCTGGCCGTCACCGCCGCGGCCGTGGCCGAGGTCCGCCGCCGCGGCGTCGCCCCCGGCAACGGCCTGGACCCGCTGCTGGTGGCCGCCCCGCTGATGCTCGCCCTCACCGGCGGCCTGCTGCTGGCCCGGATCCAGCCGCTGGTGGTCGGCTGGCTGGCCGCCCTCGCCGGGCGTGGCCGCGGCCTGATCGGCTTCCTCGGCCTGGCCCGCGCCGCCCGCGACAGCTCGGGCCGCCGCCGGCCCTCCGCGCTGCCGCTGCTCGCCCTGGTGATCGCCGTCACCACGACCGGCTTCGGCGCCACCGTGCTCGACACCGTGGACAGCGTCCGGCTGCGCGCCGGCCGGATTGCCACCGGCGGTGACGTCTCCGTCACCCTGCCGGTCTACGCGACCCTGCCGGAGGCGTTCACCACGGCCGCCGCCGAACTGCCCGGCGTACGGGCCGCGACCGGCGTGTGGGTCGAGCCCGGGGCCTTCTTCACCGGCGCCGACGGCGACTCCACCTCGGCCATCCTCGTGGTGGCCGAGCCGAAGGCCTACGCCGAGATCGCCCGGACCTTCGGGGTGGGCGAGTTCGACCCGGCGGTGCTCGCCGGCACCCCCGGCGGCCCGGACACCCCGGTGCCGGCACTGTTCAGCAGCGGCCTGTCCAAGCAACTGGCCGGCGGCCCGCCCCGGCTGCGCACGCCCAACGGGGGCCAACTGCGCACCACCGTCGCCGGGATCGTCACCGGCACCCCCGCCCTGCCGGACCCCGGCAAGCCGTTCATGGTGGTGCCTGTCGGGCCCGCCTCCGAGCGCCTTCCGGAGCTCAAGCGGACGAACAAGTGGCTCTCCGCCGGCAACGTCGACGCCGGCCAGGTCAGGAACCTGCTCCTGGACCGGGGCCTGACCACCGCCACGGGCCTCGCCAAGCTGATCCGGGACGAGGCCGTGGCCGCCGGCAAGGGCAGCTACGGGCTGCCCCCCGGGTACACGGTCCGCAGCAGCCACGAGGTGGCCGCCACGCTCGCCGCCGACCCGCTGCAGCGCTCCGCGGAACGCCTGTTCTGGTACTCGGGTGCCGCCGGCGCCGGGTTCGCCCTGCTGGCCGTCCTGCTGACACTGGTCCGGGCCGCCCCCGAGCGCACGGCCCTGCTGGCCCGACTGCGCACCATGGGCCTGCGGCCCCGGCAGGGGCTGGCGCTGATCATCACCGAGACGCTGCCGCAGGCCCTGGTGGCGGCCGTCGGCGGCGGGCTGGTCGCGCTGGCGGCGGTCGGACTGCTCGGGTCGGCCTTCGACCTGTCGGCGCTGGTCGGCGCCAACGTCGGCGACGTGCTGACCCCCGTCCTGCTGCCGGTGCTGCTGCCCACGGCGGGCCTGGCGCTGGTGGTCTGCCTCGGGGTGGTCCTGGAGACGGCCGTCTCCGGCCGGCGCCAGATCGCCACCGAACTGCGGGCGGGGGACCAGCGGTGAGGGCGGGAGGAGCGGTACGGGCCGTGACACCGGCGCCGGCCGCCGGGACCGTGGGGACCGTCAAGGTCGTCGAGATTTTCAGGACCGTCAGGACCTTCAGGACCGCCAGGACCTCTAGGACAGTCAAGACAGGAGACGAGCGGTGAAGAGCACTCCCCAGGAGCAGCCGGTCGCCGAGGCCCCCAGCTTGCAGGAGCTCCGGCAGCGGGCCCTCGCCGCCGCCTCGCCCAAGGCGTACGGCGAGGGCGCGGCCATCGTCTGCGACCGGCTGGTGCGGATCTTCAGCGCCGAGGGCGTCGAGGTCCAGGCGTTGCAGGGCTTGGAGCTGACCATCCAGCAGGGCGACCTGGTCGCCCTGGTCGGTGCCTCCGGCAGCGGCAAGTCGACCCTGCTGACCATCCTGGCCGGGCTCGACGTGCCGACCGCCGGAAGCGCCACCGTCGCCGGCTGCGACCTGCTGGAGATGTCCGCCCGGGAGCGGCTGCGCTACCGGCGCGAGGTGGTCGGCTTCATCTGGCAGCAGACCGCCCGCAACCTGCTGCCCTTCCTCACCGCCGCCGAGAACATCGCCCTGCCGATGCAGCTGCGCGGGCGCCGGGCCGGGGCCGGGCGGGCCAAGCAGCAGGCCGACCGGGTGGCCGAGCTGATGGAGGCGCTGGAGATCGGCGACCTCGCCCACCGCCGCCCCAACGAGCTCTCCGGCGGCCAGCAGCAGCGGGTCGCGATCGCGGTGGCGATGGCCAACAACCCGCCGGTGCTGCTCGCCGACGAGCCCACCGGCGAACTGGACTCCGAGACCGCGGGGGTGATCTTCGAGTCCTTCCGCACCGTCAACCGCGAACTCGGCGCCACCGTCGTCATCGTCACCCACGACCCGATGGTCGCGGGCGAGGTGCGCCGCACGGTCGCCATCCGGGACGGCCGGACCAGCAGCGAGGTGCTGCGCCGCACCGTCACGGACGAACACGGCGAGGAGTCGGTCAACGAGCGCGAGTACGTGATGCTGGACCGCACCGGCCGGGTGCAGCTGCCGGTCAAGTTCCTGGAGGCGCTCGGGATGGAGCACCGGGTGGCGGTCGACCTCGCGGCCGACCACATCGAGGTCCGTCCGGACGACATCGCCGGGCACTGAGGCGGCGGGCACCGAGGAAGCGGGTGGGCGGCGGCCGTCGGGTCCGTCAGCTGTCGCCGCCCATCCGCTGGAAGAGCCCGCTGCCTTCGGCGTCCGCGCGCAGGTCGGGTGCGTCCTCACCGGCGCGCTCGCCCCGGGCGGTGGCGGTGCAGAGGGCGAAGACGAGCACTGCACTGGCCGCGACGGCGAGGATTCCGAGTGCGGTCAGGACGCGTAGCCAGGTCAAGGAAGTGCCTCCTGGGGACGGTGCGGAGGAACGCCGCCGGGGTTGTATCGGCAGTTCGGTCCGCACGGTCGAGTGTCCACAGGCGGTTCTTCCCGTCGTCCGCCGCGCGAGAGGTCGCCCGCGCGGGCGCTCGAAGCATCAGTAGGGCGCGTCACACTCCCTCGCGCGCCCCTGTAGGGGTGACGGTCCGGCCCTCCGAGGACGTGGCCAACGCCCGCAGCGCGTCGAGGTCCGGCTTCCCCGCCCCGGTCAGCGGGATCCCCGGCAGCACCAGGACGGAGTCCGGCGCGCACCGCGGCCCGACCCGCTCCCGGGCCCAGCGGCGCAGTTCCTCCGCCGTCGCCCGCGATCCCGGCCCGGTGACCACGGCCGCGTGCACCCGTTCCAGCCGGTCCGGGCCGGCCGTCGCGAACATCACCGCCTCCCGCACCTCCGGGTGCGCGCGCAGCGGCTCCTCGACGTCCCGGGGGAAGACGTTGTGCCCGTCCACGATCGCCATCGGGCGGCGCCCGGCCACCGTCAGATAGCCGGCCGCGTCCAGGCTGCCCAGATCGCCGGTGTGCAGCCAGCCGTCCCGCAGCACCCGGGCGGTCAGTTCGGGGTCGCGCCAGTAGCCGACCATCGCCGTCGGGGTGCGGACGCAGATCTCCCCGGTCCGGCCCGTCGGCAGCACCGTCCCCTCCTCGTCCACGATCCGTACCTCGGTGTCCGGGAACGGGCGCCCGGCCGTCGCCAGCAGCCGCGGGTCCAGGTGCTCGTCCGGGCCCAGCCTCGTCACCGGCCCGCACTCCGTCAGGCTGTACGTCTGGTGCAGCACCCGGCCCAGCCGCCGCGTCGCCTCCGCCAACCGGCGCGGCGACGGCGGACAGCCGGTGTACGTGACGCGGCGCAGGCTGCCGGTGTCGGTCGCGCGCAGCAGCGGATGGTCCAGCACGCGGTAGAGCAGGTGCGGCGGCAGATACACCCGGGAGACCCGGAACCGCTCGATCGCCGCCAGCACCGCCTCGGCGGCGAAGGCCTCCTGCAACACCACCGTGCCGCCCGCCGCCAGCGCCAGATCCGCCGTCGTACCGCCGCCGTGGCACAGCTCCGTACAGAGCAGGAACGTAGAACCGGACAGGAGCGCCGGTCGCGGCGGCCGGGCGAACCGGCGCAGCACACCCTTCGGCCGGCCCGTCGTCCCGCCGGTGAACCGCACCGCCATCACGTCCTGCGGGCGGAACCGCGGGGCCAGCGGCTCCGGCGAGCAGGACGCGGCCGACGCCGACAGGTCCACCCCGAGCGCCGACGGCCCCAGCGCGAACAGGCCCGCCGAGGGCAGCGCCCGCGCGATCCCCGCGGCGGCGGCCCGGCAGCGGGCCGGATCGAAGACCAGCGCCGACGTCCCGGCGAACCCGGCCAGCGCCACCGACTCCCCGACCGGGCCGTCCGGATGCGGCATCGCGACCCGGCACCCCAGCAGGTTCGCGGCCAACCGCACCAGCACCGCCTCCGGCCGGTTCCCGGCCAGCACCGTCACCCCGTCCCCGCGCCCGAGCCCGGCACCCGCCAGCGCCCGCGCCGTCCGGTACACCCCGTCCAGGCACTCCCGGGCGGTCAGCGCCTCCTCCCCCCAGCGGATCGCCACCCGCCCCGGATCCCGCTCCAGCCCCGCCAACACCAGCCCGGTGTACGTCGGCCCCGACTCCGCCATGCTGCGGCCTCCTGTCTGATGGGACGTCAGCTTAGGGCGGGCGCGGTGGTGGAGTGGTGCCGGGGATCCCGGGTGCAGGGGCCGCTGCCGGGGCGTCCTGCCGTGACCGGACCGGAGTGCCGTACCCGCGGCCGGGAGTTGTTAGGGTTCCCCGTCGGACAGGGACGGGGGACACGTGGGCACCAGCACGGGCACGGCCGAGGCGCCGGGCGGGCAGGGGGCCGAGGAGCGCCCGCACGGCGTCCTCGACCTGCGGGGCGTCGCGGGGGCGGCGTTCACCGTGGGCTACCCGCCCGATGCCGTCGTGGTCGTGTCGGGCCTGCCGGGCGCGGGCAAGAGCACGCTGCTGCGGCGCTGGTCCGGGGCGGGGGCGGTGCCGACCGTCGACCCGCGCGCCGTCCACGAGGCCTGCGAGGCGGTCATGCCCGCGCGCCTGCCGTACGCGGTCTACCGGCCCTGGGCCCGACTGGAGCACGTCCGGTTGCTGCGCGCCTCCGTGCGGCGCGGCGGGCCACTGCTGGTGCACGACTGCGGCAGCCGCGCCTGGATGCGCCGCTGGCTCGCCCGCGAGGCCGCCCGGCAGGGCCGGCAACTGCACCTGGTGCTGCTCGACGTCGGTGCCGCCACCGCGCTGGACGGCCAGCGCGCCCGGGGCCGCCACGCCTCCGCCCGGGTCTTCGCCCGCCACCGCCGGGGCCTGGACCAACTGCTCGCCGCCTTCACCCGCCACACGCGCTCCGGCGCGCCGACGCCGGCCCCGGAAGCGGCGTCCGTCCTGCTCCTCGACACCGCCTCCCGCTCCCGCGCCACAGCCGTCCACTTCGGCCCGGCCCGGTGAGGCCCCCGGCGGAGGCGGTGACCGGGAGCAGTGCCTGAGCCGCCGGGAGCGGTGAAGTCCCCTGGCCGGAGCGGTGGTCAGAGGAGGCCGAGGTGGGGGTCCACGGCGGCGAGTCGGCAGGTGGCGTCCCAGAGGCGGTCGGCGACGGCGCGGTCGGTCAGGTGGGGCTGGGCGGGTTCGAGGCGGGGGGCGCCGCGCAGGCCGAAGACGCGGGGGCCCCAGAGCTGGCCGCCCTGCGCCTGCGGGTCGAGGACGGCCCGGACGATCGGCCACGCGCCGTGGTCCTTGCCCTGGAGGAGGAGCCCGGCCGGCAGGCCGCGAAGCCCTTCGCCGACGGTCCGGGTGTGGACCGGCGGGCGGGGCGGGGTGAGCGAGTCGAGTGCGCCGCCGGGGTGCGCCAGCAGGCTGAGCACGGTGCTGCCGGCGGCGCGGAGGCGTCGGTCGAGTTCGAGGCCGAAGGTCATCTGCGCCAGTTTCGAACGGCCGTAGGCGCGTTTGGGCCGGTAGTCCACGGCCGACTGGAGGTCGTCGAGGTCCAGTCGCTCCGAGCGGGCCGCGAAGCTGCCGACCGTCACGATGCGGCCCGCCGGTGCGGCCGCGAGCAGGGGGGCCAGCCAGCGGGTGAGCGCGACGTGCCCGAGGTGGTTGGTCGCGAACATCAGCTCGTGCCCGGCGCCGGTCTCCCGGCGCGGCGGATCGTCCAGCGCGACCCCGGCGTTGTGGACGACCGCGTCGAGGCGGTCGAGGGCGAGCCCGTCCACGGCGGCCCGCAGGGAGGGCAGGTCGGCGAGGTCCAGCGGGAGGTGGCGCACCACGGCGCCGGGGACGCGGGAGCGGATCGACGCCATGGCGGCCCCGGCCCGACCGGCGTCCCGGCTGCCGAGTACGACCGTGGCGCCGGCCCCGGCGAGCTGCTCGGCGACGAAGTAGCCGATACCGGCGTTGCCCCCGGTGACCAGGACGCTCCTCCCGGCGGCGGCCGGCGGCCGGTGAACGTCCCACGGCCGGCTGCGGGTTGTGGACGACATGCTGATGACCTCCTGGCGAATTCGGGGCCGCCGGGACACCCGCGATTCGAGACCGCGGCCCCGCCGGCAGCCCCACGATCACAGGCCTGACCGGCAGATCGCTGACAGATCGCCGTCACCGCCGTCGGGCCTCAAGATCGTCGAACCGCCGGGTTTCGGGCCCGCGTCGGGTGGGGCCCTGCGAGACTGGGGTCAGCAGAGTTCGTCACGGAGAGAGGTCCGCATCCGCATGTCCAGCAGTGCCGCCGTCGACAACCCGTGGTTCCGCCGCTTCAGTCCGTCCGACTCCGCCCCCGCCCGGATCGTGATCTTCCCCCACGCGGGCGGCTCCGCCAGCTACTACATGGAGTACGCCAACGCGCTCGCGCCCTACGCCGACGTGCTCACCGTCCAGTACCCGGGCCGTCAGAACCGCTTCGCCGAACCGGCGATCGACTCGGTGCTGGAGCTCGCCGAGCAGCTCTACCGGGAGCTGCGCGACTGGACGGACCGGCCGCTGACCTTCTTCGGGCACAGCATGGGCGCGGCCGTCGCCTTCGAGACCGCCCGCTGCTTCGCCCGCGACGGCCTCCCGGGGCCCGAGCGGCTGTTCGTCTCGGCGGGCCGCGCGCCCTCGCTGCCCCGGGAGACCGCCGTCTACCGGCTGCCGGACGACGGGCTGCTCGACACGATCGTGCGCCTCGGCGGGACGGACGAGCGGATCCTCACCATCCCGGCGCTGCGCGAGCTGATCCTGCCGGCGCTGCGGGCCGACTACACCGCCATCGAGACGTACCGCTGCGCGCCGGAGGCGACCGTGCCGCAGCCGATCACCGCGCTGGTGGGGGAGACCGACCAGAACGCCACCGTCGACCAGGCCGCCCAGTGGGACCGGCACACCACCGGCGGTTTCGACCTGCGGGTCTTCCCCGGCGGGCACTTCTACGTGGCGGACCAGACCGCGGCCGTGGTCGAGGTGCTCACCGCGCACCTGCGCGGCTGAGCCGGCCGCGCCGGGGCGTGGTCGGCGCTGGTGGAGCCCCGGACCGAGCGGCCGGGCGCGCCCGGCCCCGGTGACGCGCCCCGGCGGCTCGGCTACTGTGCCTGCGTGACGGGCCGTCAGCCGGGCCGCCGGCGGCGCCGTCAGCCGAGACCACCCACCCTGGAGGCCGCCATGCGCCGGATCGCCGTGGTCGGAGCGGGCCAGGCCGGCCTGCAACTCGCGCTGGGGCTGGTGGCGGCCGGCTACCAGGTGACGCTGGTCGCCGAGCGCACCCCCGAGCAGGTGTGCGGCGGGCGGGTGCTGTCCACCCAGGCGATGTTCGGACCGGCGCTGCGGACCGAGGCGGCGGCCGGGCTCGACCTGTGGGCGGGGGAGGCGCCGGCGGTCCGCGCCGTCCGGTCGGTGCTCGCCGTGCCGCCCGGGGTGCGGGCGCTGGAGTTCACCATGACGCTCGACGAGCCCGCCCAGTCGGTGGACCAGCGGCTGAAACTGGCGCGCTGGCTGGAACTGCTGGAAGAGCGCGGCGGCCGGGTCGAGTACCGCTCGCTGGACCGGGACGGCCTGTGCGAGCTCGCCCGCCGGCACGAGCTGACGGTGGTCGCGGCCGGGCGCGGCGAACTGGCCGGGGTCTTCGAACGCGACGCCGCCCGCTCGCCGTTCGACCGGCCGCAGCGGGCGCTGTCCTGCCTGTACGTCCACGGGGTGGGCTCGCCGGATCCGGCCACCGAGCCGCGGGCGCGGATGCACGCGCTGCCCGGCCTGGGTGAGCTGTACCTGCAACCGGCCCTGACCCTCTCCGGCCCGTGCGCGATCCTGTTGTGGGAGGCGCTGCCCGGCGGGCCGCTGGACGCGTTCCGCGACGCCCCGGCGCCCGACGCCCAACTCGCCCGGATCCGAGCCCTGTTGCGCGAGTACCTGCCGTGGGAGGCGGAACTGTGGGCGGACGCCGAGCCGACCGATGCCGGGGCCGGACTGTCCGGCGCCGTCACCCCGGTGGTGCGGCGGCCGGTGGCGGAGCTGGGCACCGGCGTCGACGCCGTCCACGTGCTCGGCCTCGGCGACGCGGTGGTGGTGAACGACCCGATCGCCGGCCAGGGCGCCAACAGCGCCGCGCGGGCGGCGCAGGCGTACCTGCGGGCGATCGTCGAGCACGGCGAGGCCCCCTACACCGCGGACTGGATGTGCCGCACCGCAGAGCGCTTCTGGCGGCAACACGCCCGGCACGCGGTCGAGTTCACCGCCGCGATGCTCACCGTGCCGGACCACGTGCGGGGTGTGTTCGCGGCCGCCGCCGAGCACGAGGCGGTCGCCCGCCGGCTCGCCAACACCTACGCGGAGCCGAGCGACCACGCCGCCTGGCTGGCCACCCCCGACCTGACCGCCGCCTACCTCGCCTCGGTCCGCGACTAGGTCGTGTCCGACCCGCCCCGGGAGCCTCCGCGGTTGCCTCCGGGTGCCCCACGGGACGACGCTGGAGGGGGAACGTCAACGGGGGCGGGAGGCGTCGCTCGTGGACGGTCGCGGACCCGCGGGGCGTGCCGGCAGCGGCCACCGGACCGTGCCGCACACGGCGGACCTGCGGGTGGAGGCCTGGGCGCCGACGGCCGAGGGCTGCATCGGCGAGCTGGTGCACGCCGTCGTGGGCGGCTTCGCGGACCTCTCCGGCGCGCGGATCGTCGGCGAGCGCGGCTGCACCGTCCTCGCGGCGAGCGACGCGGACCTGCTCGCGGGCGTCCTGGAGGAGGTCGTCTACCGGATGGACGCCGACGGCGAACTCCCCGCCGGGCTGGCGCTCGGCCCGATCCGCGGTCTGGACGGCGCCCGGACGGTCGAGGTCCGCTTCCGGATGGCGGACGCCGCCACCGCGGCCCTGGTCGGCGCCGTGCCGAAGGCGGTCTCGCTGCACGACCTGGACCTGCGCGCCGGCCCGGACGGCTGGACCTGCCGGGTGACGGTGGACGTCTGAGCGGGCCGGGGGCGGCACCGAGCGGGACGGGCCGGGCACGGAACGCGCAACGGGCACGGAACGGGGTGAGCGAAGTGGAGATCGCACTGGTCGGCGGCGTCCCGGGCGGTCAGCGCAGGTCGAAGGCGGCGGGGTGGTGTCCGGTCCAGATCCGGCGGGCGGTCTGCTCGGGGTAGCGGACGGTGCGGGGGCGGGCGTCCAGGACGCGGGTGAGCTGTTCGTCGGGGTGGAAGGCGGGCCAGCCGGGATCGCCGGTGGTGGCGAAGGAGACCCAGGCCCGGTGGAGCTCGTGGGAGACCGCGACGGCCTCCGGCGAGGGGGTGTCGCCGAGGAGCTGCCGCCCGATCGGGCTGTCCAGCGTTCCGAAGGCCAGGGGGACGTCGAGGCTGTGGCAGGCGCCCAGGACCCCGCCGAGCGCGGGCAGGGCCAGCTCGAACAGGTAGGAGGTGCCGCCGGCGGCGGTGTTGGCCTCGGCGAGCTGGAGCGAGGGCATTCGGAACAGGGCGTCGGAGCGGACGGACTCCAGCAGTTCGTCCGGGGTGGCCCGCGGGTACGCGGCGCGGTAGGCGTCGGGGCCGTGCGGCTGCGGGGCGAAGAGGTCGAGCGCGGTGCGGGCGTCCTGTTCGGTGAAGGTGCCGAGGAGGCCGGCCATGACGGTGAACAGCCGGAACTCGTCGCGGGTGTGGCCGACGAGCAGGTCGATCCCGGCGGCCCGGCCGGCGGCCAGGGCGGGCCAGGGTGCTTCGGGCAGGACGTCGCCGTCGACGACCGGGCAGACCGCGAGGCCGGACTGGGCGAAGGCCCCCCAGCGCTCGCCGTGTCCGGGCAGATCGGCGCTGAGGGCGGTGAGCTCCCCGGCGAGGCGCCAGGGGTCGACCGCGGACAGGGCGGCGGCGGTGGGCGCGGTGCCGAGCCGGCCGGCCAGTGCGGCGGTGACGTCGGCGGCCAGGGCGGGGGTGCAGTGGCTGCCCGGCACCGAGTGGGTGACGGCGCGTCGGAACAGGCCGCGCACCGGCTTCATGGTGAGCAGTGCGGCGATCGAGCCGGCCCCGGCGGACTGGCCGGCGACGGTGACCTGGTCGGGGTCGCCGCCGAACGCGGCGATGTTGCGCCGGACCCACCGCAGTGCGGCGGCCTGGTCGAGCAGGCCGCGGTTGGCCGGGGCGCCGTCGAGCCGGCCGAAACCCTCGACGCCCACCCGGTAGTTGAGGCTGACCACGACGAGTCCGGCGGCGGCCAGGGCCGCGGCGTCGTACATGGGGTCGTCCGAGGCCGCCGCGACGTAGCCGCCGCCGGGGATCCAGACCAGGACGGGCAGTCCGGCCGCGCCCGGGTCGGGGGTGTGGACGTTGAGCGTCAGCCAGTCGGTGTCCCCGGCCGGGCTCGCGGCCGTCGGCCCGGACTGCGGCGGGGTCGGGCCGAACCGTGCCGCCTCGCGGACGCCGTCCCAGGGTTCGGCCGGGGCGGGGGCGGCGAAGCGCAGCGCTCCCACCGGGGGCCGGGCGTACGGGACGCCCCGGAAGACGGCGTGCCGGCCGAGGAGGCGGCCGCGCAGCAGGCCCTCGGCGGTGCGCACGGTCGGGTGGGTGGGCAGGTCGTGCTCCGGCACGGGTCTCTCCTCGGTCCGGCTGCTCCGACCGCCTCCAGGGTAATCGACGGCCCTCGACCGGCACCCGGACGGGCCGTTCGCCCGTTTCCGACCGACCGACCGGTCGGTGATCCTGTTTCCGGGCGCGGTGGTTGACGAGGTGTCAGGCATGGGCGAAAGGGCAGGATCCACTGTACGAACGGGCCGCTCCGCTTGCCCGTTCGGGCGGATGACCGGTCCTGGCGGGCCCTATGGCGTCCGCCGGGCTTCCGGGCGGGTGTCACTCACGTCACTCTCTGTCCCATCAAGGCCGGGTTGGTGTTAGAAACGACTACTGAACCCGCCAGTAATGTCGCACTCCATTGACAGGTGCATGGTGTGAACGAGAAGTGAGGGAGAGGTGCGGTTTCAGCGCTTGATATCGCTCAACTGCCCACTGACGTTCAGCAGTTCGTGGCACTGGGTGGCCTGCTTCCCCGAGGCGGGCGTACCCGGCTGCTGGCAGACAACGCTCGCCGTCACCGTCTGGTCCTCGGGGACCTCGATGGGAGTCACCCAGTGATAGTCCTGGTTACGGAAGGTCTCCAAGGCGATGGTCGTGATCGTCTGCTCGCCGAACTTGATGGTCAACAGCCCTTGGTCGCCCTGGAAGTTGGCGGCGACGATGTCGGTGATGCGGAAGACCTTGCCGTGGTCCACCCGGTAGGCGCCCACCGCGGAGCCGCCGGTGTTGGTGGTCACGTCTACCGTCGTGGAGAACTGCTGCTCCGTCCCCGGGACCGAGCGGCCGGAGCCCCCGCCCGAACCACCGCCGGAGCCGCCGCCCGCAGCGCCGCCCTGCTGCCCCTGACCGCTCGGAGTCGCTCCGGGGGCCGGGGCCGGCGGAGCCGCGACGGGGGCCGGGGTGAACGAGGCGACCTTCTGCTCGACGGCCTTGTCGGCGGCCTGCTTCGCGGAACTGCGCACCGCCGGCCGGACCAGCGTGAGCCAGGCCAGCAGCAGCGCGATCAGCGCCGCGATGAGCGCGAGCAGCCACCTGGGCAGCAGCGCGTGCTGGACGAACTCGCCCTCCAGCACGTGCGGCCGCTCGGCCGGCTGCGGGCCGTCCGACGCGGCGGCCTCGCCCTCCTGGCCGACGGTGACCTCGAAGGGCCAGGTGGCCGGCTTGCCGAACCAGATCAACTTGCGCGCGCGCACCCGCAGCCGGGTCTCGGCGGACTCGCCCGGTGCGAGCCGCAGCCGCTCCGGGGCGAACCCGAAGCGCAGCTCCTCGCCGGGCTGCGCCGGGGCGAACGTCACGACGGCCGCGGTGTTCCCGAGGTTGCGCACCGACGTCCGGTAGCGGGCGCGGAGCCAGCCCCGGCGGCGCCGGGGAGCGAGCGCGGCGCGCAGCTCCCGGAACGGCGTCACGGTGACGGTCGTCTCCGGCACGGTCACCAGTTCGGGGCGCTCGGCGGGCAACACCCGGATGCCGAGCGGGAACTCACCCGCCCGCACCTCGTGCGAGCGGGCCGGGGCGAGCCGTATCGTCACCGTCTCGGACGTCCCCGGGAAGAGCGAGAGACGGGCCGGCTCGACCGTCGTCCACGGAGCGCAGGCCCCGACCACCTCCAGCGAGTACGCCTCAACGATATCGGTGTCGTTGCGTACCGTCAGGGTCGTCGTGGCCACGTCTCCGGGCGACACCGTCAGCGCGGGAAGGCCGAGTTCGGCGGATGCGGTCATGCCGTGACGGTAGGGCCGGAGGACACCCCCAGGAGAGAGCCCCGCGGGCAAGCCGCGGGCACACCCCTTGCCCGCGGGAACAACCGGGCCCTGCCCGGGGCCGATGCCCCGCCCCCAGCCAACGCTCCCCACCCCGTCCCCCCGGCAACACCCGCGGCCGGCTCCATGACATGGCGCCCGGCCGTCCTCACCATGCGTCCGGTGACGCAGACGAAGCAGAACGGAACAGTTGGATGACGATGATCGAAACCACCACCCATGAGGCCGTCGGGGCGACCAGGTCCGTGCAGGCCCGACCGCGTGGATCGGCCGAGCCCGCCGCGGTGCGCGTGAACGTGAAGCCGGGCCGGGTCCAGGTGGCGGTGTACGCGGAGGACATCATCCTGCACACGGGCGTCGTCCAGCAGCTGAGGCACCGGCCGGAGGTGGAACTGCTCGCCGAGGGCGACGTCGCGCGCGCACAGGTCTCCCTGATGGTGGTCGACGGGCTGAACGACGCCGTGACCGACCGGCTGCGCCGGCTCCGCCTCAACACGCAGAGCCGGACCGGGCTGGTCGTGGGCCACTTCGAGGCCGGCGGCCTGCAGACCATCATCGAGTGCGGCGTCGGCGCCGTGCTGCGCCGCTCGGACGCCGACCAGGACCGGCTCGTCCACCTGATCACCGCCCTGGCCAACGGCGAGGGCGTCATGCCGGGGGACCTCCTCGGCAAGCTGCTCGACCGGGTCGGCAGCCTCCAGCGCACCATGCTCGACCCGCGCGGGCTGACCCTGTCGACCCTGACCGCGCGCGAGGCGGAGATGCTCCGGCTGGTCGCCGACGGCCTCGACACCAGTGAGATAGCGGCCGAGACCTCGTACTCCGAACGCACGGTCAAGAACGTGCTGCACGAGATCACCACCCGGCTGGGACTGCGCAACCGCGCCCACGCCGTCGGGTACGCGATGCGCCACGGCCTCATCTGAGGACGCCGCCGGAGCGTCGGCGCCGGATTGCCCTCAGGGGCACCGGTCGCTACCCCCGGCTCGGGTGCCCGGGGCCTGTCGCCCCGGCGCCCGGGCCGGGGAGACTGCCGGACGTACCCTTCTCGGTCTGTGAGGTTGAGCGTGATCGGCGCCACCGGCACTCCCCGCCCCCTGCGGCGCTCGGCGCGAGCCGCCGTCGCGACGTTGCTGTCCCTGGCCGTGGCCGTGGTGACGTTGGGCACCGCGAACTCCGACGGCGACGGACGAGGCGCCGCCCCGGTGGCCGCCGGGGCCACGGCGGAGAGCGGACGGATCGTTTACGCCGGCACCGGCCACCGCAGCCTGGCGCGGCTGACCGGGCCGACGTCGAGCGCGTCGCTGTTCGGGCCCGGCCCCGTCCACTTCGACACCGAACCCTCCGCGCGCGGCGACCAGTTGGTGTTCACCAGCCTGCGGGACGGCCCGCTGCCCCAGGTCTACCTGCGCGAGGCGTCGGGCGCGGTGCGCAGGCTCACCACCGGCATGGACACCGCGGAGCCGACGCTCGCCCCGGACGGCAGGACCGTCGTGTTCGACGCGGTGGAGCCCGGCGGGCGCAACGGGCAGACCCAGCGGGACCTCTGGGTGGTCAACACCGACGGCACCGGCCTGCGCAGGCTGACCGACACCGCGGACTCCGAGGCGCACCCGACGGTCTCGCCCGACGGCAAGTGGGTCGCGTACACCTGCGACGTGGACCCGGCGCACACCCAGGTCTACGTCATGCCGCTGGCCGGCGGCGCGGCGCGGCGGATCACCGCGGTGACCGCCGGCAACGCCGTCGAACCGGCGTGGAACCCGGTGGACGCGCCCGACCTGCGCGACCAGATCGTCTACACCTGGGACCAGGCCGGCCAGACCGGGCCGCAGCTGCGGGTGATCTCGCCCGAGGGCACCAACGACCGGGCGTTCTTCCCCGGCGTCGGCGGCGACTGGCGGACCAGGTCCGCCGGTTGGCTGCCCGACGGCAGCGGCGTGCTCTTCCTCAGCCCCAACCGGCAGAACGCCGACCCGACGCCGTACGAGAACGTGTACCGCGCCCTGACCTGCTTCTGCGGCGGGGCCGAACTGGTGGCGAGCGAGGACCGCGCCGTCCGCACGCCGGTCTGGCTCGGCCCCCAGAAGGGCGGCGGGCCCGTCGTGGACCGCAACAGCGCCGACACCCCCAACGTGGCCGACCTGTCGGACATCCGCCCCGACGGAGCGGACCCGCGCGACCTGGGCGTCAGCGTGCTCCGGGAGGACCCGGCCGCCGACACCGACACCGACCCCGCGGCCGATCCCCTGTTCAACCCCCGCCCCGGCTACGACCCGTGGTTCGAACGGCAGACCTACACGCCGGACGGCCGGCGGATCGTGCTGACCCGCTTCGAGGACTCGCCCGCCGGCCGGATCGAACGGATCTGGCAGACCGGCGCCGACGGCTCCGACCCGAAGCCGATGAACCTCGCCGGGCGCGGACCGAAGGACTGGGACACCGACCCGGAGCTCTCGCCCGACGGCCGCCTGATGGCCTTCACCAGGACCTCGCCCGGCGGCGTCGGGGCGGCCTCCGGCCCCGGGCGGGTGCTGATCGCGGACGTGTCGACCGGCGCGATCGTCGGCACCGTCGAACCGACCAACGGCGAGCCGGCCGCGTCCATGGCCCAGCCCTCGTGGTCCCCGGACGGCAAGCTGATCGCCTACACCAGGACCGAGGTCGTCAACGGCAACGGCGGCAACAAGCACGTGTGGACCGTGCCCGCCAACGCCCTCGACCGGCCGACCGACCTCAGCCGCAGGGCCTGCCCGGGCGCCTGCGACGTCATCGACGACAGCCCCGCGTTCTCGCCCGACGGCCGGCGCGTCGCCTTCAACCGCAAGACCGGCGACGGCGGGCTCAACCAGCAGAACGGAGTCCTCGTCAGCTCGGCCACCGGCGACGGCTGCACGGTGGTCCTGCCCGCCGGACTGAGCCAGGACCGGAACGCCTGCCGCCGCCCGCTGCCGGACACCTCCGCCACCGGCCCGTTCCAGCCCCGCGACGTCGCCTGGACGGCGGACGGCGGGCAACTGGTGCTGACCTCCCGCCGGGCCCTGCCGGCGAACTCGCCGGAGGCGCTGCAGAGCTACGACTTCGCGACCGGCCGGCTCACCTCCGTCAACTCCAGGCTGCCGGGGCGGCAGAAGGAACCGAGCGTCCAGCAGTCCGTCGACCTGTCGCTGAGCGCGCCGGCCGCCACCATCCCGATGCAGATTGGGGGCTCCACCACCGTGGCCATCACCGTCACCAACCACGGCCCGGCGCCCTCACCCGGCACCGCGTTCACCGCATCGGTGCCGACGGGCGCCCGGCTCACCGGGCTCAAGGCCACGGCCGGCACCTGCGCCGCCGACGCCCTCCGGTGCGAACTCGGCACCCTGGCCCCGGGCGCGGTCGTCCAGGTGACCGCCACCGTCGTCGGGACCGTGGCCGGCGACCAGCGGTTCGGCTGGTGGGTGACCGGGGCGGTGGTCGACCCGAAGCCCGAGGACAACATCGCGCAGACGGTCGTACCCGTCCAGGCCGCGTCGCCGTCCCCGAGCCCGTCTCCGACCCCGACCCCGACTGCCTCGCCGATCCCGACCCAGACCCCGACCCCGACACCGCCCGTCTCCTCACCCCCGGCCCCGCCGCCACCGCCGCCCGCCCCGGCCCCCGCACCGCAGCCGGCGCCGCCCGCGCCGAAGGCCGGACCGGCCGTGACGGTCGGCGCCCAGCCGAACCCCGGATACGTCGGCGGCCGGGTCACCGTCACCTACACCGTGCGCAACGGCGGCCAGGCCCTCGCCACCGGACTGCGGGTCTCGCTCGGCCTGCCCGCCGGCGTCCCCACCGGGCCGATGCCACCCGGCTGCACCGGCGGCGTCTGCGACGTGGCCGACCTGCCCCCGGGCGGCAGCGCCGTCGTGCAGGTGGTGCTCGCCCCCGAGGCGACCCTGGACACCACCATCACCTCCGTCCTGACCACCACCGGCACGGACGCCGACCCGGGCGACCACGTCGCGCGGACCCCGCTGCGCATCCTGCAGCCCCGCATCGTCGCGGTGCCGCCGATCGGCAAGCCCGGCTTCGTGACCTCCGTCCGCGGCGTGGACTTCCCGCCCGGCACACCGGTGACCCTCACCTGGACGCCCGGCATCACCGCCGCCGCGGCGCCCACCGTCCCCAAGACCGACGGCACCTTCGCGGGCCAGCTGCTCATCCTCGCCAAGGACGAGACCGGCCCCCGGACCATCACCGCGAGCGGCCCCGGCTTCTCCCCGGTGACCACCCCCTTCCTCGTGGTGACCGGCAGCGTCGGCCCGCCGGGGGAGGTGCAGCGGCGGTGATCCACGAAGTCGACGAGGCGCTGCGGCTCCTGCTCGTCGAGAGCGGCCTCCAGGAACGCGGGATCGAGCTGGTCTTCGAATCGCCGACCCGGGACTGGGCCGCCCGGCGCAACGCCCCCACCGTCAGCGTCTTCCTCTACGGCATCCGCGAGGACGTGTCCCGCCGCCAGGCCGGCGCCGCCGAGCAGCACGACGCCGACGGCGTGGTCGTGGCCTGGCGCAGCGCGCCCCGCTGGTTCGAACTGGCCTACCTGGTGACGGCGTGGACCAACCGGGCCCAGGACGAGCACCGGCTGCTGTCGGAGGTGCTCCGCTGCCTGACGGCCGCCGACGCGCTGCCCGCCCGGCTGCTCACCGGCACGCTCGCCGAACTCGGGCTCACCGTCGGGCTGGAGACCGCCGGGCGCGGCGAGGGCATGCCGTCGGTGTCCGACGTGTGGTCGGCCCTCGGCGGCGAGCTGAAACCCTCGATCGACCTCAGGGTGCTCGCCCCGCTGTCCGGCCGACGGGCCCAGGCGGGGCCCCCGGTCACCGACGGGCTCGTGCTGCGCGCCGTCGACAAGGGCGGCGAGAGCGGCGAGAGCCACGAGAGCGACGCCGACGCCCCGGAGGCCACGGGTGACCCGGGCCGCCGGCTGCGTTACGAGGGCGGCACGGACCCCGGCGCGGACGGCTTCGCCGCGCCCCGGGAACGCCAGCTGCCGCCGGGCCGCAGACGGCGCGGCGGTGCGCCGCGATGACCCTCGACCTGGAAGCGGCGGCCACCAGCGGGCCCGCCGCCGACCTGGACGACCTGTGGGAGCGGCTGAGCCGCCTCGAACAGCGGATCCGGGCCGCCGTCCGCGAGCGCAGGGCCGACGACCCGGACCCGGACGACCCGTACCGGGGCCAGTACCTCACCCCGGAGGCGGCGGAACGGATCCTCGCGGCGCCCGCCGCGACGGGCCGGGCCGGCGCCGACCTCGGGGAACCGCCGCCGCCACCGCCCGGATCGAGGACCGAACGGCTCGTCGACGGCTTCGGACTGCTCCCGCTGGACCTCGAACTCCTGCTGGTGGCACTCGCCCCCGACCTCGACACCCGCTTCGAACGGCTCTACGGGTACCTCAACGACGACCTGACCCTGCGCCGGCCGACCATCGGGCTCGCGCTCGAACTGTGCGGGCTGTCCGGGGCGGGCGCCGGCCGGTTCCGCTTCTCCGCCCAGGCCCCGCTGGTCGCCGGCGGCCTGCTGGAGGTCACCGAACCGGAACGCCCGCTGCTCTCCCGGGGCCTGCGCCTGCCCGACCGGGTGACGGCCCATCTGCTCGGCTCGGACGAACCCGACGGCGCGCTGCGCGGGCTGGTCCGCGTCGGCCGGTCCGGCGCCGGCACCCCGCCGCAGGCCGCGCGCCGACTGCGCGCCACCGTGGCCAACGGCGGCGGACTGGTGCACCTGCTGGACCGGGGCGGCAACGCCGGGCGGCTCGCGGTCGACGCCCTCGCGGGCCTCGGCCGCCGGGCCCTGGTCGTCGACGTCACCGCGCTCGCCGCCCGCCCCCCGGAGGCCGTGGTCCGGGCGCTCGCCCGGGAGGCGCGGCTGAGTGGCAGCGGTGTGGTGCTGGGCCCGCTGGAGCGGCTCGAACCCGAACGCCCCGAGCGGGCCGGGCTGTTGCGCGAGCTGTGCGCGGAACTCGCCGAGGTGCCGCTGCTCGTGCACGGGTCGCGCCCGTGGGATCCGACCTGGGCGCAGGAGAGCCCGGTGGTGCTCGTGGCCCCTCCGCTGGACCCGGCGCAGCGTGCAGAACGCTGGGCGCACGCGCTGGGCGGGGCTTCGCACGAGCCTTCGGGTGAGCCTTCGGGCGAACCCGGGGAAGGCCCTGCGGAAGGGCCGTACGAGGGCGTGCTGAGACCCGAGTTGGCCGAGGCCGTCGCCCCGTACCAGTTGGACGAGGACCAGGTGGCCAGGGCCGCCGGGGTCGCGACCAGGACGGCCGCCGCCGAACACCGCCCGGTGACCGCCGACGACCTGCGGGCCGCCGTACGGGCGCAGAACGGGGCGGGGCTCGCCCGCCTCGCCCGCCGGATCGAGCCCGCCGTCGGGTGGGACGACCTGGTGCTGCCCGAGCCCACCGCGCGCCAACTGCACGAGCTCGCGCTGCGTGCCAGGCACCGCGACCAGGTGCTCGGCCAGTGGCGGATGCGGCCGGGCGGAGGGCGCGGGCGCGGGGTGATCGCGCTGTTCGCGGGGGAGTCCGGCACCGGGAAGACCATGTCGGCCGAGGTGGTCGCCGCCGAACTCGGCATGGAGCTGTACGTCGTGGACCTGTCCACCGTCGTGGACAAGTACATCGGCGAGACGGAGAAGAACCTGGAGCGGATCTTCACCGAGGCCTCGCACGTGAACGCCGTCCTGCTGTTCGACGAGGCCGACGCGATCTTCGGCAAGCGGTCGCAGGTCAAGGACGCCCACGACCGCCACGCCAACGTGGAGTCGGCGTACCTGTTGCAGCGGATGGAGTCCTTCGACGGGATCGCCGTGCTGACGACCAACCTGCGCGCCAACCTCGACGAGGCGTTCACCCGGCGGCTGGACGTCATCGCGGAGTTCCCGGTGCCGGACGAGGAACAGCGGCACGCCCTGTGGGAGCGCTGCCTGGGCCCGCGGATCCCCCGCGGCGACGACCTCGACCTGGCGTTCTGCGCACGGCACTTCGAACTCGCCGGTGGCTCCATCCGGGCCTGCGCGGTGACCGCGGCCTACCTGGCCGCCGAGACGGGCCGCCCGCTGGGCATGGCGGAGCTGGTGTTCGCGGTCGAGCGGGAGTACCGCAAGCTGGGCCGGCTCGTCCTGGAGAGCGAGTTCGGGCCGTGGTCGCGTGCCTCCGGGGGCGCCGGGCGGGCCTGAGCGCGCGGCCGGGCGACCACCGGCCGACGGTCGGCCGGTGACCGGCTGACAACCGGCTGACGACCGGTGAGGCCCTGCCGGGGTGCCCGCCGGGGCAGCGGCTCTGCCCCTGGTCCGGGACCTGCGGACATGTCGCGGGTGGCGGCCCGGCAGCAGACTCGGTGGCGAATGATCGGCCACCCCGAAGGAGCGAGCATGCCGTCGTACCTCACCCCGGGCGTGTACGTGGAGGAGGTCCAGTCCGGTGCCCGGCCGATCGAGGGTGTCGGCACGGCCGTCGCCGCCCTCGTCGGCTTCGCCCAGACCGGCCCCTTCCACGAGCCCACCCTGGTGACCAACTGGGACCAGTACGTCCAGCAGTTCGGCGGCTTCTCCGAAGGCACCTACCTGCCCCACGCCGTCTACGGCTTCTTCGCCAACGGCGGCGGCGCCGTCTACGTCGTGCGGATCGGCGAGCCCGGCGGCGAGACGGACGGCGGCTGGCCGCCGGTCGCCCGATCGGCGCCCGCGCCCACCGCCCACGCCGGCTTCCTGTTCACGGCCCTGCCCGCTGGGGGCGCCGACCTGACCGTCGAGATCGCCGACGTCGAGGGCGACAACGTCCCCGACGACCGGTTCCGGCTGGTGCTCCGCAAGGGCGCCGAGGTCGCCGAGACGTACGACGTCTCGACCCGCAAGAACACCAAGGGCTACGTCGTCACCCAGCTGCGCGAGTCCAAGCTCGTCGCGGTCAGCGAGCAGCCGGGCACCGCGCCGAGCCGCCCGGAGCGCCAGACGCTCGCCCTCGCCGCAGCCCCCGCGCCCGGGCCGGTCGCCCCCGCCGCCACGACCCGGATCAGCCCCGCCGAGTACGTCGGCGACGCCTCGGCCCGCACCGGGTTCTCCGGCCTGGAGGCGATCGACGAGATCACCATGGTCGCGGTGCCCGACCTGATGAGCGCCTACCAGCGCGGGGACATCGACGCCGAGGGCGTGCGGACCGTCCAGCTCGCGGTGATGTCGCACTGCGAGCAGATGGGCGACCGGATCGCCGTCCTGGACGCCCCGCCCGGGCTGAGCGCCCAGCAGGTGCGCAACTGGCGCAACAACGAGGCGGGCTTCGACTCCCGCTACGCGGCCCTGTACTACCCGTGGATCAAGGTGTTCGACCCGGCGACCGGCCGCAACACGATGGTCCCGCCGAGCGGGCACGCCGCCGGGGTGTGGGCGCGCAGCGACGCCGAGCGCGGCGTGCACAAGGCGCCGGCCAACGAGGTCATCCGCGGCGCGGTGGACCTGGAGATCCGCCTCAGCAAGGGCGAGCAGGACCTGCTGAACCCGATCGGCGTCAACTGCGTGCGGGCCTTCCCCGGGCGCGGCATCCGAATCTGGGGCGCCCGGACCCTCTCCTCGGACCCGGCGTGGCGCTACCTCAACGTGCGGCGGCTCTTCAACTACCTGGAGGAGTCCATCCTCCTGGGGACCCAGTGGGTGGTGTTCGAGCCCAACGACGACCGGCTGTGGTCCAGCATCCGCCGCAACATCACGGCGTTCCTGACCGAGGAGTGGCGGCGCGGGGCACTGTTCGGCGCCACGGCCGCGGAGGCCTTCTACGTCAAGTGCGACCGTGAGAACAACCCGCAGGAGTCCATCGACCTCGGGCAGGTGGTGTGCGAGATCGGGGTCGCTCCGGTGAAGCCCGCCGAGTTCGTGGTGTTCCGGCTGTCCCAGTTCTCCGACAGCACGAGCCTCGTCAACGAGTGACCAGCAGGCCAGCACAGACCGGAAGGTGACAGGAAGTCATGGCTGAAGGCGATCCGCTCTCCACACACATATTCGGCGTCCAACTCGGCGGCTACAACGTCGAGTCCGTCAAGGAGATCAGCAACCTGACCGTCGACCAGGACGTCGTCGAGTACAAGCAGGTGACCCAGCAGGGCAAGCTGATCGTCCGCAAACAGCCCGGCGCGCGGCTGCCGGGCGAGGTGACGATCACCCGCGGGCTCGACAAGAGCGGGGCGTTCACCAAGTGGATCAACGAGACCCTCAACAACGGCGCGATCAACACCGCGCGGCAGAACCTCACCATCGAGGTCAAGGACACCACCGGTGCCACCCTCCGGCGGATCCAGCTGATGAACGCCTGGGCCAGCCGGTGGGAGGGCCCCACCCTCACCGCCGGTGAGTCCAGCGCCGCGACCGAGACGGTGACCATCGTGTTCGAGGAGATCACCGTCGAATGAGACGACGGATCAGCCTCGACGAACTCCTGGAGCAGGCTCCGGCAGCCGCCCCCGCTCCCGCCGCGGCCCCGCAGGCCGCCGCGCCGCAGCGGGGGCGGGGCCCCCAGGGGCACGGACTGCACACGGAGTTCGAGTTCGAGCTCCCGCGCGGGTACCTGGACGACGAGGGCGTCCTGCACCGGCACGGCGCCATGCGCCTGGCCACCGCGCGGGACGAACTCATGCCCCAGATCGACCTGCGGGTCAAGGAGAACCCGGCGTACCTGAGCGTGGTGCTGCTCAGCCACGTGATCACCCGGCTCGGCACCGTCACCGACGTGCACGCCGGCGTCGTCGAGCAGATGTACGCCACCGACGTCGCGTTCCTCCAGGACTTCTACCAGCGGATCAACAGCGAGGGCCACACCCGCGCCGCGGTGACCTGCCCGCACTGCGACGGCTCCTTCGAAGTCGACCTCGCTGGTGGGCGCCTGGGGGAATGGTGACGTACGCGACCACCCGGCTGTACGAGGAGGTCGCGTACATCGCCTACCACTTCCACTGGCAGCGGGAGGACATCCTCGACCTGTCCCACCAGGAACGCCGCGCGTGGGTGCGGGAGATCGCGCGGATCAACACCCGCGTCAACGAAGGCGGGTGAGCGCGGGATGGGGATTCGGGACCGGCTCGGGCGCCGGAAGGCCGGCGGTCCGGGCGAGGCGGGCGCTTCGGGTGCCCCGGGTACCTCGGGTGCTGCCGGCGGCACGGGTGACGCGGCTCCCGCGCCCCGGGCCGACGCGCCCGCCCCGGACGGTGGTTGGCGCGCGGTCGCGCCTCTGACCCCGACCCTCGCGGGAGCGGCGGGCGGGGTCAGCGACGGCCTGCGGTTCCGGTCCCGGCTCGCCTCCTGGCAGAACCCCTCGCTGACCGGCGCACTCGGGCACGCGGTCCTGCCGTCCGCCCCGGCGGGCATCCTGCGGGCGGTGGCACGGCCCCTCGGCCCGGCGGTCTCCGCCGGGGCGGACGGGCCCGTGCTGCCGTACGCCGCACCGGCGGTGGCGCCGTCGGAGGCTGCGGATCCGGTACCGGCCTCGGCTTCGGATTCGGTGGGGCGCGGGCCGGGCGCGACGGGCGGGCTCGGTCAGGTGCGGCAGGTGCAGAGGTCCGGCGCCGTGGTGCGACGGCTGCCCGTACGGGCGGTGGCTGCCGAGGGCGGCGACGCGCAGGCTGCCGCCGCGCCCGCTCACGGTTCCGAGGTGCCGTCTGCCGGGCAGGCCAGGACTGCCAGGCCGGTCCCGTCGCGTCGCGTCGGGAAGCCGCTGACCACCGCACCCCGCCCCCGGTCGCTGCCGACGCGCGCGGTGGCCGTGATCCCGCCCCGGCCGGTGCAACGTGCCGCGAGCGCGACGACGGTGGAGCGTGCCGCTGCCGTCGCGTCGGTGGAGCGGTCCGACGGTGTGAAGCCGGTGGAGCGGTCCGAGGGCGCGGCCCCGGTGGAACGGCCCGCGAGCGCGCCGACGGTGGAGCATTCCGCCGCCGTCGCTCCGCCCGTCGTGGAGCCGGGTGCCACTGCGCGGCCGTCCGAGACCTCCGAGCCGGCTCCGGTGCGGCCGACCGATGCCCCGACCCCGCGCACCGGCAACGCCGTGCAGCGCGCCGCGAGGGGAGGCAGCGCGAGGGGAGGCGCCGCACCGGGCCGACCCGTGCTCGGTGCCCCGCTGACCTCGCTGCCCGCCAGCGCCTCGCCACGGCTCAACGCCGACGGCGCGTCAGGCATCGTCCCTGGTCAAGGCCCCGAGGCCGGGCACGGACCGATGCCGATCGTCTCCCCGCCCGCGCAGCAGGAAGCTCCGGCGGGGAGCGGGCCGGACGGTGTGGAGCCGTCGGCACCGGGCAGCCCGGCGCGCTCGGCTCGCCCTGCCCGTCCCGAGCCCGGACGGCGCGGGGACGCCCCTGTGCAGCGCGCCGTCCAGACCGGCGGCGGTCCGACCGCCGTGCGGCGTGCCACACAGCCGCGCACCGAGCAGGCGCGCCCCGAATCGTCCAACGCCCGCACGCACGGCGGCCTGGGTGCGCCGCTGACCGCGCTGCCGCCGACGGCGGGCGCGGCACCCGGAGCACGGGCCGCCGGTACGGCCGACGGCCGGCGCGGCCCCGTCCGGCGGACCACGGCCCCGGGCCACGGAGCCCCCGCGACTCCCGACACCCCACGGACTCCCGCCACCCCCGTCACTTCCGCACGACCACAGCCGACCGGCCGAAGCGCGGCGGCCCCGAGCCCGGAAAGCGCTCCTCGCGCCACGGGCACGGCCCCCGCCGAGCCGGGCGCCACGGCAGTCCAGCGTGCGGCTGCGCCCGGCGCGCGAAGCGCTGACACGAGCGGGCAGGGCGGCTCCACCGAGCCCGGCCCCGCCGTCGGGCCGCAGTCGCCCCCCGGGACGGCACCGCAGGACGCGGGCCGCCGGGCCCGGCGCAGCGGTGGTACCGGTGGTACGGGGGGTACCGATGGCGCCCGGGACGTGCGGCCCATCGCTTCGCCGGGCGAGCCCGGCCCGCTGGTCGTGGCCCGCTCGCCGATCGGCGGCACCGCCGCACGTCCGGTGGCTGGCCCGGGCCACCGCACGCTGGGCTTGCTCGGCGAGCGCCGCATGGCGTCCACACTCGCCGCACCGGCGACGGCGCCCGCACCGGTGTCCGGCCGAGCGCCGGCGCCGACGCCCGCCCCACCCGTCGTCAGGGCCGCCTGGCCACCGGAGCCGCCCGCGCGCACCCAAGTGCCGCAGGCCCCGGAACCGGTGGCACCCGCGAGCTGGCGGCACCGGGCCGCCGCCGTCCTGCGCCTGCCCCGACGGGCACAGGCGAGCCGACCCGACGCTGCGCGCCCGGCGTCCCCAGCGGCACCGGCGTCCCCGGCGGACCCGGAAGGCACCGGCCCGGCGGCGCGGGGTGGTGTGGTGGCGCGTGCGGGTGCGCGGGGACCGGCGTCCGGCGGCTCCGCCGACCCTGCCGGCTCGGGCGCGGTAGGGCGTTCTGCTGCCGTGAGGCGTCCGAGCGTGCAGCGTTCGGCGGCCGGCGGCGGCGGCCCGGTGAAGGCGGATGCGCGTTCATCGGCGTCGGCAGGCTCGGCGGCGCGGGGGCCGCGGCCGTCGGAGCGCGGTGGGGCCTCCTCGGGGCGTGCGGGTGTGCGGGGTCCGGCGACTGATGGCACCGGTCCGGTGGCCGTCGGCCCCGGTACCGGCCCGATGGAGGCGGATACGCGCCGGTCGGAGCACGGCGGTCCTCCTGCGGGGCGGGCCGGTGTGCAGCGTTCGACGACCGTCGGGGGACCTCGCCCGGAGGCGTCGGACGGGCAGCCCGTAGCGCCGGACACCGCCCCGGCCGGGCGGGCGCGACGCGGGGAGACTCCCGTGCCGCCGCCGGCTGTGGAGCGTGGCGGCCGTGGTCCGGCGGTGCAGCGGTCGGTCTCCGGCGGCCCGAGGCCCGTCGAGCCGGGTGTCCGGTCGGCGGAGCCGCGAGGTGCTGTGGTGCCTGTCGTGGTTCCCGCCGGGCGGGTGCGGCGCGGGGAGCGTCCAGCACCCCCGGTCGTCGTGGCCGATGCCGGCCCGGCGGCCGTGGGCGCCTCTCGTGTCGGGCGCGCTGCGAGCGTGCAGCGCTCGGTGTCCGCCGGCCCTGTTGTCGCGGGCCCTGCCCTCGCCCCCGGCCCCGGCCCGGTCGAGGCGGCCGTGCGACCGGCGTTCTCCGACGACGCGTCGGCGCCTGCCGCCGTCCCCACCGTCCCCGCCGGTCGCGGGGGGCGTCCTGCGTCCGCGCCCGCTGCCTCCTCCGGCGGCCGTGTTCCCAGCGTGCCGTTGGTACGACTCACCCCGCCGAGCGCCCCGGCGTCCCCGGCGGCTCCGGCGATGGTCCAGCGGCTGCCGGTCGCCGGGCCCGCCGGCCCCGCCGTGCCCGCGTCCGCGACGCCGCCGCTGCCGAGCGGTGGCGCCTGGGCGCCGGGCGTCGCGGGGGGCGGCTTCGGCGGACCGGGGGCAGGCGGGGAGTCGCCGTTGCGCACCGGGTCGTGGTCGTGGACCGCGCCGTCCCGAGCCGGCACGGGCCCGTCTTCAGGGCCGTCCGGGCCGGCGCGGCCTTCGACGGAGACGGCCCGGGTGCTGCAACGGGTGGCGGAGCAGGCGGGGTTGTCCGGGGTGCCGTTGACCGCCGTACCGGCCCGCACCCCGGTGACCGTCCAGACCGCCTCGTCCCCGCCGCCGACCGCGGCCCCGCCCCCGCAGCCGGGCGGCGGATCGTCGACCGGGTCCCCGTCGGGGGCCGACCTCGACGAACTGGCCCGGCGCCTGATCGAGCCCGTCGGACGGCTGCTGCGCGTGGAGTTGCGCAGGGGGAGGGAGCGCGCCGGGCGGCCGTACGACGGCCGTCGCTGAGCGCTCGGGGCGCGGCGGGCAGACGGGCAGTGGCAGGTGGCAGGTGGGCAGGGCGACGGAGGCAGGAATGACCGACAACATCTTCGCGACGAGCGTGTTCTTCAAGCTCACGATCGGCGGCAACGACCTGGGCGAGTTCACGACGTGCTCGGGGCTGGGTGCCGAGGTCGAGATCCACCAGTACGCCGAGGGCGGCAACAACGGCTTCTCCTGGCAGTTGCCGGGCCGGATCACCTGGTCGAACATCACGCTCACCCGCGCGGTCACCGCGGACACCGTCAAGATCGCCCGCTGGCTGGACGAGACCGTGCGGCGGGTCCAGCCCAAGAACGGTGAAATCGTGGCCCTGCGGCCCGACTTGAGTCCCATCGTCAGCTGGCAGGTGCTCGGCATCGTGCCCGTCCGCTGGCAGGGCCCGTCGTTCGACCCGGCGAACTCGCAGGCGGCGACGGAGTCCCTGGAGATCGCCCACGCCGGGCTGCGCCCGTCATCGTGACGGCGCGTCGCACCCGGCGCAGGCCACCCATCGGACGACGAACGGAAGGAGGTGCGGGATGTCAGAGGTCCCCGCGAGTGTCACCCGGGCCCAACTGGCCATCATGGAGCCGCCGGCGACGGTCGGCGCCCAGCCCGGCGGGGTGATCGCGCGGCTCCCGCTCCAGTTCAACCCGTCGAGTCTGGTGCTGCGGAAGTCCTCGGAGTGGCGCCGTACCCCGTCCCGGATGGCCGCCGAGTCCGCGCTGCCCGAGTTCGTCGGCAGCGGGCCCCGCTCGCTGTCCATGGAGGTGTTCCTCGATGCGACGGCGACCCATGACGACTCCGTGGAAAAGGCGGTGGAGCAGCTGATGACGGCCTGTGTGCCGACTCCGGCGAGCCTGGCGCGCAAGAAGCCGGCGAGCCCGTGGATACGGCTGGACTGGGGCACGTCGTCGACGACGTCGTTCAACGGGGTGCTGACCGGCCTTCAGGTCACCTACTCGCTCTTCGACGTCGACGGCAAGCCGCTGCGGGCCACCTGCTCGTTCACCATCGACGAGGCCAGTGTCGACACGCCGGGCCAGAACCCGACCTCCGGCTCGATGGAGGCGCGCAGCACCCACCGGGTGATCGCGGGCGACAGCCTGCCGCTGCTCGCCTGGCGCGAGTACGGCGACGCGACGGCGTGGCGCACCATCGCCGAGGCCAACGACATCGACGACCCGATGGTGCTCGTCCCCGGGGTGGAACTGATCGTGCCGGGGATCGACGAGCCCACCCGAGGAGGGCGGTCATGACCACTCCCGAGGCACGCGGCGGCCGCTCCTTCGCCGCGGATCCGATCGTCGAGGCGCCCGGCCCGTTGCCGCCGGTCTGGGCGGCCCAGCTGGTCTCCTGCGACATCGAGGAGAGCACGGGCCTGCCCGACACGGCCGTGCTGATGTTCCGCGACGCGGACCACACCTTCCTGTCCGCGACCGGGGTCACCATCGGCACCCGGCTGCGGGTCTCCGTGATGACGGTGCAGGGCAACGCGCAGGTGCGGCTGTTCACCGGCGAGGTGACGGCGCTGGAGCTGGACGTGGACACCACCGGCTCGTTCACCGTGGTGCGGGCGTCCGCCATCACCCACCGGCTGATGCGCGGGCGCCGGGTGAAGGCGTTCCGCAACATGTCGACGGCGGACATCGTCCGTCAGGTCGCCGCGGGCGCCGGGCTCGGCTGCGGCCGGGTCGACGCGTTCCCCGTCGTCCACGAGCAGCTGTCGCAGGCCAACGTCTCGGACTGGGAGTTCCTCCAGTACCTGGCGCAGGAGAGCGGCGCGCAGGTGCGGGCGGACGACGAGGGGCTGCTGGAGTTCGTCAAGCCCGAGCAGGCCTCCTCGGCCCCGGCCCCCTCGACGCCCGCTCCGCAGAACCCGATGGTCCTGGAGTACGGCCGCAACCTGCTGGAGCTGCGCGGTGTGCTGACGGGCGGCGGCGGGGCGGACACCGTCGAGGTGCGCGGCTGGAACGTCCTCACCAAGAAGGCCCTGGTCGCCACGGAGCCGTCGGTGGCCAGCGAGACGGTGCGGCCCGGGATGAGCCCGTCGACGGCGGCCGCCGCCTTCGCCGGGAAGGCGCGGATGACCGTCACCGACACCCCGTACCGCACGCAGGCGGAGACGGCGGCCGCGGCCGGGTCGGTCGCCGCCTCGGTGGCCGCCGGGTTCGGCGAGCTGGAGGCGGTCGTCGAGGGCAACCCGAAACTGCGGGCGGGTGTTCCGGTCGCCCTGGGCAACGTCGGCGCCGCCTTCTCGGGCCGCTACACGGCCACCGCGGTGCGCCACCTGCTGGAGCCCTACCGCGGCTACCGGACGACCGTCGTGGTCAGCGCGGCGCCGGACCGCTCCCTCGCGGGGCTCGTCGCCGGGGGCGGCGCGGTGCCGCGCGGGCCGCGGATGCCCGGTCTGGCCATCGCCGTGGTCACCGACGTCCGGGAGCCGGGGGGCGCGCAACGCGGCTGGGTGCGGCTGAAGTTCCCGTGGCTGGACGACACCTACGTCTCCGACTGGGTGCGCACCGTCCAGTGGGGCGGGCAGGGCGGCGGCGGCGTGTTCAGCCCCGAGGTGAACGACGAGGTGCTGGTCGGCTTCGAGCAGGGCAGCCTGGACAGCCCGTACGTGCTGGGCGGCCTCTACAACGGCGTCGACAAGCCCTCGCCGCACGAGGTGCCGCTGGTCGACCCGGCCGGCGGGAAGGTCAACCGCCGCTCGCTGGTCTCCCGTTCGGGCCACCGCCTGGAGCTGCTGGACGTGCCGGGCGGCCAGTCCGGCGTCCGGCTGGCCAGCGGGGACCGGAAGCTGGAGGTGCGGCTGGACGAGCAGCGCGGCGAGATCGTCCTGACCGTCTTCGGCGCGGCCGGTGCGGCGGCGGCGAGTTCGGTGCGGCTGTCCTCCACCGGCATCACCATCGACGCCGGCGCCGGGGCGGTGAACCTGCGCGGGGGATCGGTGAACGTCACCGGCCGCACCGAGGTCACCGTGGAGGGCGGAGCGCTGGCGGTGCTCAAGGCGGCCCTCGTGCGCATCAACTGAACCACCGTCGGCACGGCCCGGCCCTCCGGCCCCCTCGAACCACCCGATTGGAGAACGCAGATGCCCCCCGCAGCCCGGATGGGTGACACCACCAGCGACGGCGGTGCCATCACCACCCCGCCGCCAGGCGCCCTCGCGGCGGCGACCGTACTGATCGGCGGCCGCCCGGCCGCCGTCACCGGCAGCCTGCACGTGTGCGTGCCGCACGTGGAACTCGGGCCCGGCAACGTCGTCATGCCCAGCCCCAAGGCGGCGGCCGGGGGCCTGGTCCTGATCGGGGGGCTGCCCGCGGCGCGGGTGGGCGACCAGACGGCCTGCGGCGCGAAGATCGTCACCGGCGCGTTCAACGTGCTGATCGGGGGCGTCGCGTGAGCGGCTTCATCGGGCGAGGCTGGGCCTTCCCGCTGCGGGTGAACGCCACCGGCGGCATCGGCATGGTGGACCGGGACCGGGAGATCGAGGAGGCCATCCGGCTGATCCTCGGCACCGCCCCCGGGGAGCGGCCGATGCGCCCGGAGTTCGGCTGCGGCATCCACGAGTACGTGTTCGCGCCGAGCGACGGCGGTACGGCGGGCCGGATCGCGCGCGAGGTGCGCACCGCGCTGGAACGCTGGGAGCCGCGGATCGAGGTGGACGACGTCGTGATCGCCTTCGACACCGTCGACGACGGCACGCTCTACATCGACGTCCACTACACCGTGCGGTCCACCAACGACCGCCGCAACCTGGTCTTCCCCTTCTACACCATCCCGAGCTCGCCGGACGCCCCGGATGTCCAGGACGTCCCGGGTGCCCTGGGCGCCGTGACCGGGGGAGTGAGCTGATGGCGCTGCCCTCCCCGAACCTGGACGACCGCCGGTTCCAGCAACTCGTCGACGAGGCCAAGCGGTTCGTCCAGCAGCGGGCCCCGGAGTGGACCGACCACAACGTGTCCGACCCCGGGGTCACCCTGATCGAGACCTTCGCGTACATGGTGGACCAGCTGCTCTACCGGCTGAACCGGGTGCCGGAGAAGAACTACTCCGCCTTCCTCGACCTGCTGGGCGTCCGGCTCTTCCCGCCGGCCGCGGCGACCGCGGAGGTCGACTTCTGGCTGTCGGCCCCGCAGCCCGAGACGGTGCTGCTGCGGGCGGGCACCGAGGTGTCCACGCTGCGGACCGAGACCGAGGAGGCGGTGGTGTTCTCCACCGCCGAGGACCTGCCCGTCGTCCCCAGCTCCCTCGACCGGCTGGTCACCGTCTCCGCCGCGGGGGAGCAGACCGACGCCACGGCGCGGCTGGCCGACGGCGTGGACGTGCCGTGCTTCCAGCCGCGCCCCCAGGTCGGGGACGCCATGCTGTTCGCGCTGCCGGCCGTCGTGCCGCGCTGCATCCTCGTCGTCCGGCTGGACAGCCGGGTCGAGGGCGTCGGCGTCGACCCGCGCCAGCCCCCGCTGGCGTGGGAGGTGTGGGACGGCGCGCGGTGGATCGCCTGCGAGACCGGCTCCGACACCACCGGCGGCCTCAACCGGCCCGGCGAGGTGGTGGTGTTCGTGCCCGCCGGGCAGGTCGCCTCGGTGGTCGCGGGGCGCCGGGCGGGCTGGCTGCGCTGCCGGGTGTCCGCGCCGGAGCCGGGCCAGCCGTTCTACGCGGAGTCCCCGACGATCCGCCGGGCGGAGGTGTTCACCGTCGGCGGCACCGCGACCGTCGTGCACGCCCAGACCGTGACCGACGCGCCGCTCGGCACCTCGGAGGGCGTCGCGGGCCAGCGCTTCCGGCTCGCCAGGCCGCCCGTCCTGCTCGACGGCGGGCCCCCGGTGGTCGAGGTCGCGGCCGGCGACGGCTGGGAGCGGTGGACGGCCGTCGAGCACTTCGGTGACTCGGCGCCGACCGACCGGCACGTGGTGATCGACGCGACCACGGGCGAGTTCGCGTTCCCGCCCGCCGTCCGGGAACCCGACGGCGGCCTGCACGCCTTCGGCGCGGTGCCGCCCAAGGGCGCGCACCTGCGGGTACCGCGCTACCGCACGGGCGGCGGCACCGCCGGGAACGTCGCCCGGGCGACGATCACGGTGCTGCGCAGCTCCGTCCCGTACGTGGCCAGGGTCGACAACCGGGAAGCGGCCAGGGGCGGGGTCGACGGCGAGACGGTGGAGAACGCCAAGGTGCGCGCCCCCCACCTGCTGCGGCTCCAGGAACGGGCCGTCACGGCCGGGGACTTCGAGCTGATCGCCCGGCAGGCCGCCCCCTCGGCGGCCCGGGTGTGCTGCGCGCCGGCCGTCGCCGGGGAGGCGGGCGCGGTGCGGGTGCTGGTGGTCCCCGACGCGGTCGCGGACGAGGGCGACCGCCTGCGGTTCGAGCAGCTGATCCCCGGCGAGCAGGTGCTGTCGGCCATCGCGACGGCCCTGGACGAGCGGCGGCTCGTCGGCACCCGGCTCGTCGTCCAACCGCCCGACTACCAGGGGGTGACGGTGGTCGCCCGGCTCGCGACCCGCTCCCCGGACGGCGACCGGGTCCGGGAGGCGGCGCTCGCGGCCCTGTTCCGGCACCTCAACCCGCTGCGCGGCGGCGCCGACGGAAGGGGCTGGCCGTTCGGCCGGGCCGTGCAGTACGGGGAGGTGTTCGCGGTGCTCCAGCAGGTGGCCGGGGTCACGGCGGTCGAGGAACTGCGGCTCTTCCCGGCGGATCCGATCACCGGGCGCCGGGGCGCGCCCGCCGAACGGGTCGACGTCGCCCCGGACGCGCTGGTCTTCTCGCACCAGCACCAGGTCGTGGTCGCCGCTCTCCCGGCGGACGGTCCGCGATGAGCAGAGCGGCCGTCCCCGGGCTGCCCAGCCCGCATCCGATCGGCGAACTCCTGCCCGCGCTCTACGCCGAGGACGACTTCGCCCAGCGGTTCACCGCGGGCCTGGACACCGTCCTCGCCCCGGTCTTCGCCACCCTGGACAACCTGCCCGCCTACTTCCAACCGCGCCTGGCTCCGGCCGACTTCGTCGAGTGGCTGGCGGACTGGGTCGCCGTCGAGACCGACCCGGCCTGGCCGGAGGAGGTCCGCCGGGCCGTGGTCGGCCGCGCGGTCGAACTGCACCGGTGGCGGGGCACCCGGCGCGGGCTCCGGGAACGGCTGCGGCTGATCCTCGGCGTCGGCGCGCAGATCGTGGACGGCGGCGGCGTGGCCTGGTCCACCACCGCGGGCGCGGAGTTGCCGCCCGCGCCCTCCGGGGAACTGCTGGTGCGGGTCTGGCCCGAGCGCACCCCGGCGGTGGACGAGGAGCAGGTGCTGGCGGTCGTCCGGGCGTCCTGCCCGGTCCACCTCACCTGCCGGGTGGAGGTCCTGCCCGGCCCGCCTGGTCCATCCGGTCCGCCTGGTCCATCCGGTCCACTCGGTCCACTCGGTGCGGAAGAGAGCTGAGCAATGCGTACGTGTCCCGAGTGCGGAGTGGCCAACGAGGACGGGGACGACTTCTGCGGCAACTGCGGTGCCTACCTCGGCTGGTCGGGGACGGCTGCCGCCACCTCGGCGGCTCCCGCCTCCGGGGCTCCCGGCTCTGCCGCCGCCCCGCCCGCTGGCGCCAACCCGCCCGCTGCTCCGCCCGCCGGTGCGGCCCGCGAGGAACCGCCCGTGCGGCCGTCCGCGGTGCCCGCCGAACCGCCTGCCGCGCGGCCCGCCGAGCCGGCGAGGCCCTCCTCCGCCGCGCCCGCTGCTGCGCCCGCGCCCGCACCCACGCCCGTACCCGCACCCGCCGCCGAGGTGCCGCCGGTCCGCCCCGGCGCGGTGCCGCCGCAGCCCACGGCCGCCCGGCAGCCGGCGGCGGACCCGGTGGCGGTGCAGCCGGCCAAGCCCGTCGCGCCCCGCCCGACCGTCCGCCCGGCCGCGGCCGACGAGGCCCAGGTCGGCCCACCCTGCCCCCGGTGCGGCACGCCCAACCGGCCCGACCGGAAGTTCTGCCGGCGGTGCGCGGAGCCGCTGACCCCCACCGAACTCGTGGCGGCCCTGCCGTGGTGGCGCACCCGCTGGCCGTTCCGGCGCCGCGTGCGCATCGGCGGCTCCGGCAGCACCCTGCGCCGGATGATCGCGCTGCTCGTGCTGGCGGCGCTGGTGGTCGCGGGCGTGCTGTTCTACCCGGCGGGGCGGAACATCTACGAGGACGTGCTGGACAAGCTCCGCGACGCCTCGGCGATCTCCCCCACCGGGGCGGCGGCGAGCGCGGAGGTCGAGGGCCATCCCGCGAAACTGACCGTCGACGGGCTGAGCAACACCTACTGGGGGGCGCCGAACGTCGGGGACTCGATCAGCTTCCCCTTCGCCCGACCGTTCCGGCTGGTGGACGTGATCATCCACACCGGCTCCTCCACCGAGCCGCAGCAGTTCCAGCAGCAGGCACGGCCCACCGCCCTGGACCTCCGGATGACGACCTCGGACGGCAAGGTGCACGAGCAGAAGGTGACGCTGAACGACAAGCCGGGCCCGCAGACGGTGCTGACCGGCGTCAGCGACGTCGTGAAGGTGACGCTGGTCGTCCGCGCCGCCGCCGGGACGGGGCCCGGAATCCCCATCGCGCTGGCCGAGGTGGAGTTCTTCAAGCGCTGAGGGGCAGGCTGCGGGGGTGGGCCCGGGCGCCGGCGTGGGAGGCTACCCGGGTACCGTCGCAGCCCGCGCCCAGGAGCACCGCCATGCACCGACCCCCCGCCTTCCGTCTCGACGCCACCGCCTCCGGGCACCCGGCGGGGATCCTCGACGCCGCCGAGCGGGCCGAAAGCCGGGGCGTGGACCGCCTGGTGGTCGCCGAGACCGCGTACGACCCGTTCCTCCAGCTGGCCCGCGCCGCCGACCGGACCGAGCGGATCGAGCTGGCCACCGGCATCGCGGTGGCCTTCGCCCGCACCCCGATGACGCTGGCCTACCAGGCCTGGGGGCTGCACGCGGCCTCCGGCGGACGGGCCGTCATCGGGCTGGGCTCGCAGGTCAAGCCGCACATCGAGAAGCGCTTCGGGATGCCCTGGGACCGGCCGGCCGCGCGGATGCGCGAGTACGTGCACGCGGTGCGGGCGATCTGGCACAGCTGGCAGACCGGCGAACGGCTGCGCTTCCGGGGCGAGTTCTACACCCACACGATGATGACGCCGGTCTTCTCGCCCGACCCCGTCCCCGCCGGGGTGCCGAGGATCCTGCTGGCCGGCGTGGGGCCGCTGATGACCCGTACGGCCGGGGCGGTGGCCGACGGGTTCCTCAGCCACCCGTTCTCGTCGCCCGCCTACCTGGCCGAGCAGGTGCTGCCCGGTCTGACCGGGGCCCGGGCGCAGGCCGAGGCCGAGGGCGCCCCGTGGACGGCGCGTCCGTTCGAGGTCGCCGGCAGCGTGCTGACCGCCACCGGCCGGACGGAGGAGGAACTGGCGGCCAACCGGGCGGGGGTACGGGAGCGGCTGGCGTTCTACGCCTCCACCCCGGCCTACCGCCCGGTGCTGGCCCAGCACGGGTGGGAGGGGCTCCAGGAGGAACTGCACACCCACTCGGTGCGCGGCCGCTGGGCGGAGATGGCCGCGCTGATCGACGACGAGGTGTTCGACACGTTCGCGGTGTCCGGTCCGGTCGACGACGTCGCCCGCGAGCTGACCCGGCGGTACGTGGGCCTGGTCGACCGGCTGTCCGTCAGCCTGCCGGAGGAGGCGGACCCGGAGCTGGGCCTCGACGTCCTGGCGGCCGTCCGCGCCCTCGGCTGAGCTCCGTCGGACCCTCATCGACCCTCGCCGGACCTCCGCCCGGTCCCGCCGGACCCCTCGCCGTACCCGCGCCAGCCCCCGTAGCCCGACCGGAAACAGCCGCCGACCGAACGCGGTGGGCGGCTGATCGGGCAGGAGACGGCCAAGACCGGGCACATTCGGGCAACGGGTTCCCGGTGACGACGGCGGGCGGCAGGATCGCGCTGGCAGACCGTGACGGGCCGCCGACTTCACCCACCCCACGGTCTGTCATGTCTTGGCCACCGTCGACGACCGTGGGGGTGCCCGCTTGTCCGTGCCAGACGACCATCCTGCCATTGACTGCCTCGCCGAGTTCGGGGCGCCCGACGACCTCGCCGACTTCGACGAGTTCCTGCGCGTGTGCGCCGAACTGACCGGCTTCGACGAGCCCGAGCTGCGCGCCACCGGCATGGCGCACGAACACCACCGCACCACCCTGGCCCACCGGGTCCGCGACGACCACGCCCTGGTCCACCTCTGGTACGTCGGCGCCTGGCCGGGCGAGACCCCCAGCTCCGCCCGCGCCTACGACCAGGGCCTGGCCTGGCGGACCTTCCGCGCCGACCCGCCCGGCGCCGCCGCCCCCGGCCACGGCAGCTGGGCCGAGGCCCCCCGAGGGGTTGAGGAACGGTGACCGCCCGCTGGGACGTCGTCGTGGTCGGCGCAGGCTTCGCCGGAACGCTGGTCGCCCACCGCCTCGGCGCGCAGGGCCGGCGGGTCCTCGTCCTCGAAGCCGGCCGGGCCGCGCCCTCCGGGCCCGAGACCGCCGCCGCCTTCCGCGCGGCCGGCGGCGGCCCGCCCACCTCGCCCTACCCGCACGACCCCGACGCCCCGTCCCTCGACGTCACCGACCTCACCGGGCTCCCCGGCGGTGGCTTCACCGCCACCGGACACCTCCGGCAGGACGGCCCGCTGCCCTACGCCAGCGGTTACCTGCGTGCCAACGGCGGCACCGGACTGCTCTGGACCGGCCTCACCCCGCGCATGCACCCGGAGGACTTCCGCACCGGCGACCTCGGCCGCGGCCGCAACTGGCCGATCGGCTACCACGACCTGGAGCCGTACTACCGCGCAGCCGAACACGAACTCGGCGTCGCCGCCGACGCCGGGGAGCAGCGCCGCGCCGTCGGACTGCCGATCCCGGACGACTACGCCTTCCCCATGCGGGCCATCCCGGCCAGCCACCTCGACCGCCGGCTCGCCCACGCCCTCGACGGCCGGACCGTCCGCGACCCCGCCATGCCCGGCCCCGCCCGGCTCGCCGTCACCGGCACCCCGCACGCCCGCAACGGCCTGCCCACCCGGCCCGGCGACAGCTTCGGCCAGCCCTGCGCGGGCAGCGCCAGCTGCGTCCCGGTCTGCCCGACCGGTGCCAAGTACACGCCGCTGCGCACCCAGGCCCGCTGGGCGCCCTGCGTCGAACTGCGCACCGGGGCCGTGGTGGCCAGGGTGCTCGCCGACCCGGTGACCGGGCGCGCCACCGGGGTGGAGTACCTGGCCGGCGGCGCGGCCCACCGGGTGGACGCGGACCTGGTCGTCCTCGCCGCGCACGCCGTCGAGAACGCCAGGCTGCTGCTCCTGTCCGGCCTGGCCAACCGCAGCGACCAGGTGGGCCGCAACCTGATGGACCACCCGGCGCTGCTCACCTGGGGGCTCATGCCCGGCCAGGTCGGCCCCTACCGGGGGCCCGGCTCCACCAGCGGCCTGGAGGCCTTCCGCTTCGGCCCGGCCCGTGCCCGCCGGGCCCCGTTCCGGATCGAGATCGGAAACTGGGGCTGGTCCTGGGCCGGTGGCTCCCCCGAGGCGGAGACGGCCGCACTGCTGGCCGCCGGGCTGCGCGGCAAGGAGCTGCGGGCACGCCTCGGCGACCGGCTCGGCCGTCAGTTCTCGCTCCAGTTCGAACTGGAGCAGCCCGCCGACCCGGCCAACCGGGTCACCCTCGACCCGGACCGGCGCGATCCGCTCGGCCTCCCCGGCCCGGCCGTCCGCTACGACCTCGACGAGTACGTCCGCGCGGGCATGGTCTCGGCCCGGGCCGTCTCCGACCAGCTGTTCGCCCTGCTCGGCGCCGAGGACCACACCGCCTACCCGGCCGGTCCGCAGTGGCCGGGCCGCCTCGAACACCTGGGAACCGCCTACGGCTACCGGGGCGCGGGCCACGCCGGCGGCACCCACGTCATGGGCGACTCGCCCGCCACCTCCGTCGTCGACCACTGGCAGCGCTGCTGGGACCACCCCAACCTGTACGCCGTCGGGTGCGGCTCGATGCCCTCGCTCGGCACCTCCAACCCCTCGCTCACCATGGCCGCCCTGGCCCTGCGCAGCGCCGACCGGATCCACCAGGACCTGCTGGACCTTCACCGCCCGGTGTCCGTCGGCACCAGGCTGCCGACCCCCGGCCCGCCTCGCTCGCCCGTGCTCCCTTCGCCCGGCACCCCTTCGTGCGTCGCTCCTTCGCTTGCTACCCGTTCGCCCGCCACCCGTTCGCCCGCCTTTCCGGAGACACCATGACCGGCCTGCCGCTCCCGCCCGTACCGGAGCCGTACCACCTGCCCTTCCACTACGGCGCGCTGCACAACATCGGCGTCGACTACCTGGTCCAGCCCGAGCGGGCGCGCGAGCTGCTCGGCAAGCGCCACCCCGGCCTGACCGCCGCCGTGTTCGACGGCGGGGCCTGCGTGTCCCTCAACTACCAGCTGTACTTCGCCCAGTACCCGAACGGCGGTGGCATCACCGAGGAGCTGGAGATCAACCTGGTCGCCCACCCGATGTTCGCCGGGGACCGCCTGCCGGTCCTCAACTACGGCCAGTACGCCCGGGGTTACGACCAGACCAAGCTGCTCGGCATCGCCCGCCTGCACGTCCTGTGCGACAACCCGCTCGCCATCGACGCCGGGCGCCGCCTGTACGCCGAGCCCAAGCACCCCGGCTGGTTCGAGACCGCGCTGCCCTCGCTCAACGCCCCCGCCGTGCGTGAGCGCTGGTCCGTCTCCTGTCGCCGGGCCACCCTCGGGGCGGACGGGCTGCGCCGCCACGACGAGCAACTCCTCGCCCTCGACGTGAACCTGATCGGCCTCACCGCCGAATCCGTCAACAACACCCCGATCACCGGCTACGGCACCGACGACGAGGGCAAGCTGCTCGCCGGCCCGCTCAACGTCTACCACCCCTACCGCTACTACGCCCTGGACGACCGCACCGCCGACCGCGTCCGGCTCGACCTCGGCAACCCCGCGGAGGAGTCCGCCCGCGACCTCGCCCACCTGATCGCCGACGCCCCGGCCGCCGGGGTCTGGACCTACCAATCCCCGCCGGTCGCCGCCCACAACCGCGCCTACTACGTCCGGTGATGTGCCCGCCCGCCGAGGGCGGGTTACGGTCAGGGTCGACACCACCTGAGTGGGCGGGCAGCGGACCGTTGGCGCCGTTCTCGCGTGCACCCCTGACCGCTCCTCCGCAGCTGGGGGTGTGCTCGTGAGTGTCCACTGACAAGGGTAGCCTTACCCATTGCGCAGGTGATCGGCAGTGGGGAGGGACCCTTGTTGGAATTCCGGCTGCTCGGACCAGTGGAAGTCCGGTGCAACGGGCAGTTCGTCGAGATCGGGCCACCGAAACGCCGGACCTTGCTGGCGATGCTGCTCCTCGCCAACGACGCGCTGGTCACCAACGACCGCCTTACCGACGCCCTGTGGGGCGAGCAGCCGCCCAGACACGCCAAGACCGTGATCCAGGGGCACGTCTCCCAACTCCGCCGGCTGCTGCACCCCGTGGGCCCGGTCACCATCGCCACCGCCTGTGACGGCTACCTCCTCCAGGTACCGTCCGACCACATCGACGGCGAGCGGTTCCGCGCCGCCGTCGCCGAAGCGCGCACCGGCGACGGCGCACCGGCCGGGATCCCGGCGCTGCGCAAGGCCCTCGCGCTCTGGCGCGGCCCGGCGCTCGCCGGACTCTGCGGCACACCCCCGGTCGTCGCCGCGGCAGCGGAACTGGAGGAGGCGAGGCTCGGCGCGGTGGAGGAGCTCGGCCAGGCGCTGACCGCCGGCCGGCGCGCCGAAGAGGCCGTCGCGGTGCTGCGCGGCCCGGCGGACCGGCATCCGCTGCGCGAGTCCCTGGTGGCGTTCCTGCTCGACGCCCTGCTGTCGACGAACCGGCAGGCCGAGGCCATCGAGCTCTACCACCGGACGGCCCGACTGCTCGGTGACGAACTGGGCGTCGACCCTGGCCCCGCGATGGTCGAGGCCTACGACCGGATCCTCGGCCCGCCACGCGCCGCACGCCGACGGGAGGACACGCACCGGCCCGGGAACCCCCACGGACAGGAGGCCGCGGACCGGCAGGAGGCCGCCCGCCGCCAGGCGGACGCGCACCGCCGAGCTGACGCGCACCGTCAGGCCGACGCATACCGCGGCGCGGGCCAGCCGGGCGCGAACGACCTGCGGCGACCGCTCCTGCTGCCCCGCCGACCGGCCGGCTTCACCGGGCGCAAGCGCGAACTCGCCGCCCTCGACGCGGCCGTGCGGCACACCGCACACGACTCGCCCATCTGTCTGGTCACCGGGCCGGCCGGGATCGGAAAGAGCGCGCTGGTGGCCCACTGGGCCCAACAGGCCGCGGCGGACTTCCCGGACGGCGTGCTCTTCGCCCGGCTCGGCGGCTTCGTCGACACCGCCCCGATCGCCGACCCCGCCTTCGTCATCCGGGACTTCCTCGGCGCGCTCGGCATCCAGCCCGACGACATCCCGCAGAACACCGCCGCAGCCGAGGCGCTCTACCGCTCGCTGCTCCGGAACCGCCGCCTCCTGGTCATCCTCGACGACGCGCTGAGTTACGACCAGGTCCGCCCGCTGCTCCCCGGCGCCCACGGCTGCGCCACCGTCGTCACCAGCCGCAACCGGCTGGAGAGCCTGGTCGCCGGCGACTGCGCCCGCCCGCTGCTGCTGGACCGGCTCGGGCCGGGGGAGGGCGAGGCACTGTTCGCCCGCATCCTCGGCCCGGACCGGGTCGGAGCGGAGCCGGACGCGGCCGGGCGCCTGGTGCGGCTGTGCGACGGGCTGCCGCTGGCCCTGCGACTGGCGGCGGCCCGGCTGGCGGTGCGGCCCGAGCGCTCGCTCGGCGACGCGGTCGAGGAACTCCGCGACGGGCAGCGGCGGATCTCGTTCCTCGCGGTGGACGGCATCGACTTCGCCTCCGTCCTGCGCGTCAGCGTGGACCACCTCCCGCCCGACGCGGTCGCCGTCCTGCGGCTGCTGGCCCACCACTTCGGCCCCGACATCGACGTGGCGGCGGTCGCCGCGCTGGCGGACGACAGCCCGGCCGGCAGCCGCGCCGTGCTGGAACGCCTCGTCGCCGCCAACCTGGTGGAGGAACGGGGGCACGACCGCTACGCCCTGCACGGACTCATCCGGCTGTTCGCCCGCTCGCTCGGCCCCGCCCCCGGGGGCGACCGCCTCCTTCCGCTCCTCGACCACTACCTGTACGCCGCCCTGGCCGCCGCGAGCGCGGCGGTGGCGGGCAGCCAACCCTGCTGCCGGCTCCCGGAGGACTTCCGGACGCCGGTGTCGACGCCCGTCTTCGCCGACCGGGAGGAGGCCATGGCCTGGTACGCCAGGGAACGGCGCAACCTCGTCGCCGCCACCGCGGCGGCCGCCGCCGGCCGGCACCACCACCGGGCGTGGCGACTCGCCCTGCTGCTGTGGCCCCTGGTCGTCCAGCAGCCCGGAGCCGACTGGGAGGCTCCGCTCGGCCACGCCCTCGGCTCCGCCGTCGAACTGGCCGAGGCCGACGCGGAATCCCGCGTCAGGAGCCTGCTCGGCTGGGTCCTGGGGCAGAACGGCCGGTACGAGGAGGCCCTGCCGCACCTGCTGCGCGCACCCGACCTGGCCCGGCGCGCCGACGACACCGAGGGCGAGGCGATCGCCACCGCCAACCTGGCCCAGGCCCGGGAGGCACTCGGCGACACGAACCTGGCCGGCCTCGGCTACGAGCGGGCCGCGCAGCTCGCCCGCAGGGCCGGCAGCCCGCAGACCGAGATGCTCACGACCTACTACCTGGCCCGGTACCACCTGCTGAACGAGCGACCGGCGAAGGCGCTCACCCTCGCGCGGCACGCGCTCGACCTCGCCCCGGAGGACCAGGTCGTCGCGCGCCGCGCGATGCTCCTGGACATCTGCGGGAGGGCGCTGGCCACCCTGGACCGCAACGGCGAGGCGTGGCACCACTTCGACCGCGCGGGCCGCCTAGCGGAACAGGACGGCTTCACCGCCGACGCCGCCGACTACTACGCGCGCGCCGCCGCGGTACGGACCTGCGGGAACGGCTAGCGGCTGCCGGCCGCGGTGTCCGGCTGGACACCGCGGCCGGCAGCCGCCGTCCGGCCCCAGGCGCTGGCCCCAGACGTCGAGTCCAGACGTCGGGCCCAGGCACCTGCCCCAGGCGTCGGCTCACCCGGGAACGGGCGGCCCGCCCGGCCCCGTGAGCGCGCCCGGTACCCGATCGGCGGGCGGGGCCTGCCCGGCGGGTGTGGTGTCCGGCGCGCGGGCCCAACGGCCGGCGAGCACGGTGCCGGCCACCAGCTGGAGCTGGTGATACGCCATCAGCGGCAGGACCAGCAGCCCGGCCTGGGGCCCGAAGAGCACGGTGGCCATCGGCAGGCCGTTCGCCAGGCTCTTCTGCGAGCCGCACAGCACCGCCGCGATGGTGGCCGGCCGGTCGAGCCCCAGCAGCCGTGCGCCGAGCCCGGTGACCGCGAGCGCGGCGGCCAGCAGGGCGAGCAGCACCGCGAGCAGGCCGAGCAGGGCGCCCGGGGTGGCCAGGCCCCAGCTGCCCTGGGCCGTCGCCGCGCTGAACGCGGTGTAGACGACGAGCAGGATCGAGCCCCGATCCACCGGCGTCAGCACCCGTCTGTGCCGGGCGAGGAAGGCACCGATCCACGGCCGCAGCACCTGCCCGAGCAGGAACGGCGCGAGCAACTGGGCCCCGATCCGCAGCAGCCCCTCGGCCGACAGCGCCGTGTGCACGTCCAGGAGCCAGGCCGCCAGCAGCGGGGTCAGCAGCAGCCCGGCCAGACTGGAGTACGTCCCGGCGCAGATCGCCGCCGGGACGCTGCCCCCGGCGGTGCCGGTCAGCGCCACCGAGGACTGCACCGTCGACGGGAGCAGGCAGAGGAACAGCACCCCGGTCTGCAACTGCCCACTGAGCGGGACGGGCGTGAGTAGTGCGGTGGCCGCCCCGAGCAGCGGGAAGAGGCCGAAGGTGGCGGCGAGCACCAGCCCGTGCAGCCGCAGGTGGCGCAGCCCGGCCAGCGTCTCGCGGGCGGAGAGCCGGGCGCCGTAGAGGAAGAACAGCAGCGCCACCGCCAGGTTGCAGGCCACGGCCGCCACCCGCGCCGAGCCCCCGGTGGCCGGGAACAGGGCGGCCAGGCCGACCGCCCCGGCGAGCGCGACCAGGTACGGGTCGAACCGGCGCGGCCGCGGCCCGCGCCGCCGGCCCCGGCGGGCGGTGTCGTCGGTCATCGGCCACCCCCGATCGCCGCCCCGCCCGGGCCGGACCCGAGCAGGCCGCCCACCAGGGACCCGGCGCCGTCGTGGTCGCTGCCCGCCGAGCCGCTGCCGTTCTGGACGTTGGCCGTGCGGTCGATCTCCACCCAGGAATCGGCGTTGGAGTTGTCGACGAGCGTGATCAGCCCCCCGCCCGCCGCCGCGGGCGCCGCCGCGCCGGCGAGCAGGCCGCACGCCCCGGCCAGCCCCAGCGCGGTGGCCCGCAGGACGGCGGCCGCCGGGGGCGGGGCGGGACCGCGCAGCCCGGCCGTCACACCGTCACCCCCGTGAGCGGGCGTGAGCGCGCGATGTTCCGCTCCAGCAGTTCGGTGGACTCCCGCACGCCGATCTGCCGGCTCTCCCCGGCGCCGGCCGGCAGCCGCCCGTCGGCCACCTTCAGCCCGGCCAGCGCCTCGTCCATCGCCCGGTGGGCCGCGAACAGGCAGGGCGTGCTGTAGATCGCGACGTCCACCCCCAGCTCGGTCAGCTCGGAGAGCGACAACCGGGGGGACTTGCCGCCGGCGATCTGGTTGAACAGCAGCGGCTTGTCGCCGACGACCCGCCGGATCCGCCGGATCCAGTCCTCGCTGCGCACCCCGTCGACCAGCACCACGTCGGCGTCGGTGGCGGCGAGGGCTCGGGCGCGGCGCAGGATGTCCTCCTCCTCGGTGGCGTCGGTGCGGGCGACCACCAGGAGGTCCGTCCGGTTGGCGAGGACGAGGTCCAGCTTCTCCAGGTACTCCTCCAGCGGGAGGACCTGTTTGCCGTCGGCGTGGCCGCAGCGGCGCGGCCGTTTCTGGTCCTCCAGGATGACGCCGGACGCGCCGATGCGTTCGAGCCTGCGCACGACGTGGCAGGCGACCTCGGGATCGACGTAGCCGTCGTCGATGTCGACCAGGAGATGGTGCCGGGGGAAGGCGCCGCGCAGCCGTTCGACGAAGCCGACCATGTCCGGCCAGGCGATGAATCCGATGTCGGGCAGGCCGTAGTAGGAGGCGGCGAAGCCGAATCCGGAGACGAACATGCCGTTGTAGTGCTCGGCCGCGATGGAGGCCGAGTACATGTCGTAGACGCCGATGAGGGGCGTGGCTCCCGGGCTCGTGATCTCCTCGCGGAGCCGCTGCCCGTGGCCCGACGCCGTGGTTCCGTGGAACAAGGCCTTCTCCTCACTCGCGGTGGCTTTGCCTGAACTTGGTCTTCCCTAGACCCAACTGAGGCTCCATCACTATGCGACCTTTAACGTTCCGTGGGCAAATCTTTAAGGGAGATTCACTCATTCGAGTGAGGCGTTGAATTGAAGATATGTCAGACATATGAAAAGGGCGGTGGCGTGGAAGATCCACGCCACCGCCCTGGTCCGGTCGGGCCCGGCCGCCGGAGAATCCCGCGCCCCCGGCGATGGGCGCGTAGCCGTAGCCGTGGCCGTGGCGGGGGAGTTGCGGGCGCGCGTCGGCGCGCCGGAGCGTCAGGACGCCGGAACGGGGCGGACGGCGCGGCGTTCGCGCAGCGTCCGGAGCACCCGGCGGGTCGCCCGGGTGGCGACCGGCGGCAGCAGGTCCAGCGCCAGCCGGCGCGAGGTGGACTGCTGGACGGGGGCCTTGACCTGGTAGTTGAGCCGCAGCACCGGCTCCCCGGCGATGGTGTCGTCGTCCACCGTGTAGCCCTCGGCCCGCCAGTCGCGGGCGAGCAGGACCTGCCGGACGGCCGCGGCGTCGCCCCAGGTGCCGTAGAACTTCATCGGGGTGAGCAGCACCGGCCGCAGGCCGCCGGTGAAGACCGCCTCCCAGACCGCCGCCGACACGCCGGGGGTGTGTTCCGAGCGGTAGTCGTCCAGCGCCACGACGCCGTTCTCGGCGAGCGCCGCCCTGGTCACCGCGATGTCCCCGGCGACGTGCTCGTACAGGTGGGAGGCGTCGACGTGGACGAAGCGGCAGCTCCCGGTCGGGATCCGGCCGTCGGCCAGCACCGAGGTGGGCGCCTGCACGATCTCCGGCAACTCGCCGTGGAAGGCGAGGTAGTTGGCCTCGAAGGCGCTCCGGGTGAGGGTCTTGCGGTAGGACATCGCCATCTCGGCGGCGTTGTCCGCGTCGCCCGCCTCGGAGTCGAACAGGTCGCAGACGGTCAGCCGCTCGCCGGTCTGGAGGTGGTCGCCGAGCAGGACGGCGCTGCGGCCGAGGTAGCTGCCGAGTTCGAGGATGTCGCCGGTGGCGCCCGCCGTGGTCTGGGCCGCCAGCAGGTGGCCGAAGGCCGCCCGGTCGAGACGGAAGAACCAGCCGGGGATGTCGTCCCGGGTCAGTGGCGCGGGGCGGGTGGCTGCGGTCTCGGCGGTGGGCACGGCGGCCTCCAGGAGGGCGGGCGGGGCGCGGTGGCGGGTTCACGCCGCGGAGGGGACGCCGTGGACGTGAGGCCGATCATCATAGCGACGCGGAGGCCGACTGGGAGCCGGCTCGGAACGGCGCGATTTCGCGCGTTCGCGCTGCTGTGCGAAGGCGCGCGCCGGGTCGCGTCCCCGGCCTCGCGGGTCAGTGCGCCGGGCCGTCCAGCTCGGCGATGGTCTCCGCCAGCCAGGCCCGCTCGGCCGCCGTGGAGGCCCGGGCGACCAGCAGCATGCCGCGCCGGAAGGGGTTCGGCTCCAGCTCGGCGGTGACCGCGCGGCCCTCACCGTCGTAGGAGAAGCTGCTCGGCTCGTCCAGGAACGCCAGCCGGCGCCGGAGCACGGCCGCCTGCGCGGGCGGGTCGGCGAGGTGGTGGAGGAAGGCGGCGTGCGCGAAGAAGCGGATCTGGTCGGTGATCTCGGCCTGCTCCGGGTCGGCCAGCCGGCGCCGCAGTTCGGTCCGGCCCTCCTCGGTGAGCTCCAGCGTCTGGCGCGGTGCGGCCCCGCTGCCCGGTTCGGTGCGGCGGCGCAGCAGTCCGGCCTTCTCCAGTCTGGCGATGGCGGGGTAGAGCGCGCCGTCGCTGACCGGCCGGACGTGGCCGGTGAGGCCGGTGATCCGGGACTTGAGCTGGTAGCCGTGCAGCGGCTGGTCGTACAGGAAGCCGAGGATCGCGAGGGTCAGCACGGTCGAAGCCCTTTCGTCGGAGTGCGCCCTGTGGCGCGCCCCATGTTACCTCTTGTCGATGTGCCTCGATAAGATATATCTCTATTCGAGGCATGCCGCCGGCGGGCGGCGGAACGGGGGAGGAAGCATGCGCGGGCGTCCGTCGCGACGACTGGCCGCGCTGGCCGGACCGGTCTACGCCGAACTGCTGTCCGGCGTGATCGTCTCGGTGATCGGCACCTTCTGGGTGGCCGGCCTCGGCGGGGCGGTCGCCGCCGTCACCCTGCGGTTGGGGCCACGGCTGCCCGCACCCGCCGGGGAACCGGCGCGGCGGCGGGCCGGATCGTCCGCGCGGGAGCGCCGTTCGGCCTGGACTTCACCGCCCGGATGGCCGTCGGCACGGCCCAACTCGCCACTCGCCCTGGTCGAGGGCTTCGGCGTCGCGGCGGTGGCCGGGTACGGCATCGGCTACCGGGCCTTGCTGGTCGTCACCATGGCGTTCTACGCACTCCGGCAGGCCGCCGCGATCGAGGCCGCCCGCCTCTGCGGCGCGGGCCGCGCCACCGCGCCGGGCGCGCTGCACCGCGCCACCGGACGCCTCGCCGTGCTTCTCGGCGCCGTCGCGGCGGTGCCGTCCGCGACGCTCGCCGTCCCGCTGGCCGCACTGTTCACCGACGGCCCGGCGGCGGCCGGGCAGTCCGTCGGCTTCGTGCGGATGGCGGCGCTCCACCTGCTCCCGTACGCGCTGGTGGTCGCCCTCGGCGGGGTGCACCAGGCGGCGGGCGCCGGCTGGCCGCTGGTGCTCTCCGTGCTGCTCGGCCCGGGCGCCCAACTCGCCACCTCCGCCGCCCTGTCGGGGCCGCTCGGGGTGACCGGGATGTGGGCGGGGCCGGCCGTGGGCGCGGCCGTGCAGCTCGGCCTGCTGCTGCTCCTGGCCCGGCGCGGGCCCGGCGGACCGCGCCGTTGGCGGACCAGGGCGACCGGCCCCGAAGCCGGTCGGATGATCGACTCCGGTCGCCCGGCTGTGCCACAGTGGAAGCCATGGGACCGACACTCGACGGGCGGCCGCTGCCGTCCCCGCACGCAGACGAACGCGCCATGCTGGAAGGCTGGTTGGAGTTCCATCGGGTGACTCTTGTGCAGAAGGTCGCCGGACTCGACGACCAGCAGGTCCGGCTGGCGGCCGTCCCGCCGTCGACGATGACGCTGCTGGGCCTGGTCCAGCACCTCGCCGAGGTCGAACGCACCTGGTACCAGCGGGTGCTGGCCGGCCGGGAAGCGCCGCCGCTGTACGGCGCGGACGGCGAGGGCGGCTACGCGCTCACCCCGGACCGGGGGATGCCCGAGGCGTTGGCCGACTGGCGGGCGGAGGTCGAGCAGGGCCGCGAACTGGCCGCCGCGGCGGCGCTGGAGGACACCGGACGCCTCTCCGAGCGGGCGGCGGCCGTGTTCGGCTCGGAGACGGTCTCGCTGCGCTGGATCCTGGTGCACCTGATCGAGGAGTACGCCCGCCACAACGGCCACGCGGACCTGCTCCGGGAGAGCATCGACGGCCTCACCGGCGTGTGACGGCTCCCCGGGGGAGGGCCTCGGGAGCCGGGCCGAGGTGGGCGTCCAGGGCGGCGCGCAGCAGCGGTTCGACGTCCTCGCCGCCGGTGATGAGCCGCAGGCTGCCCCAGGCGCGCAGTTGGGCCAGGCCGTGCAGGTTCGCCCACAGCGCGGCGGCCGCCGGTCCGGGATCGGTGGCGTCCGGGCGGGCCTCGCCGACCAGGCGGGCGACGGTGTGGAACATCGGCAGGGTGGTGTGCCGCAGCTCGGCTCCGCTGCCCTCCAGCAGGTCGTGACGGAACATCAGCTCGAACATGCCGGGGTTGGCCGCCGCGAAGCCGAGGTAGGCGCGGGCGAGCGCGTCGAGCCGGGTGCGGGGGGCCGCGCCGGTGGTGGCGGCCATCGCGTCGGCGCCGGCCAGGGTGTCGGTGAGCTTGCCGAACCCGTGCCGCGCGATGGCGGCGAGCAGTTCGCGGTGGGTGGGGAAGTGGCGGCGGGGGGCTCCGTGCGAGACCCCCGCCTGCCGGGCGATCTCGCGCAGACCGAGGGCGTGGACGCCCTCCCTGGTCACCAGTTCGACGCCGGCGGTCACCAGGCGTGCGCGCAGGTCCTTGTCCTGATCGGTCATGGGCCTTGTCTACCAGGCTGCCGTAGACAGTGTCTACTCTCGTCGGTGCGGGCGCTCCGGGCAGAATTCGGAGGCATGGACGAAGGCGGAGAGGCGGCCTGCCGGCTGGACCGGGTGTGCCCGGAGTGCGGGCGCCTGCGCGAGCGGCCAGGGCCGCAACCGTGCGAGAACTGCGGGGCCGGGAGCGCGGACGGCACTGGCGGCACGGGCGGCGAGGCAGGAGCCCGGCAGCCCGCAGCCGAGGCCGCGCCGGAGCGGGACGGCTGACCGCAGGTCCAGGACGGATCGGCCTCGGCCCGGAACGGCTGAACGCTGACCCGCAACGCCTGAACCCCGGCTCGGAACAGCTGAACGACGGCCCGGAACGGCCGGGCCCCGGTGCGGCCGGGCTGGCCTGACCGGGGCCGCAGGCGTACGGCGGGGTTCGGTCTACTGCTGCGGCGGCTGGTCGCGGAACTGGTTCTTCGCCTGCTCCTGGGCGGAGTCCACCTGGCTGCTGTACTTGCCCTGGGTGCGCTCGTCGACGGCGTCCCCCGCCTTGTCGACGGCCCTGTCGGCCTGGTCCTCGTGGCCCTTCAGCAGGCCCTTGAGCTTATCCAACATGGACATCTGGTCACGCTCCTGGAAGAGACGGCCCCACCCCTCCAGGATCACCGCCTCCGCCGCCGTCCGCATCCCGCGGCCGCGCGGCGGCCTTGGCAACGTGATGCCGGTCATGTCAAATCGGGAGTTCACGGACCGCCGGAAGGAGTCGCCTTGAAGCCCCGAGCCCGCCGCCCGATCTCCCTGCCCCTCCGCCCGACCAGCCCGCTCGACCAGTCCACCCCGATACCGCACCAGCAGCGCCGGGACCAGCGCCCGCGCACTGCCACCGTCCGGAGCGCGGGCGCCGTACTGACCGTCGCCGCCCTGGCCGCCCCGCTGCTGCTGGCCGGGGCCGGTGGCGCGGCCGCCGACCCGGACCCGGTGCGCAGAGGCGAGAGGCTCGCCGCGCGCCTGGTCGAGGCCGCCGACGCCGAGAGCGCCCACGACACCCTGGCCGCGCTCCAGCGGATCGCCGACCGCAACGGCGGTACCCGGGTGGCCGGTTCGAAGGGGCACGACGAGTCCGCGCGCTACGTCTACGAGCAGGCCCGCCGGGCCGGGCTGAAGGTGTCCCGGCAGGAGTTCGAGTACACCTTCTTCGAGGCCCGCTCGGAGCGGCTGCAGGTGCTGTCCCCGCAGGCCGAGAGCATCCCGCTGACCGCCATGACGTACTCGCTCGGCGGTCCGGACGCGGGCCTGACCGCCGACCTGGCGGTCGCCCCGGTCAGCGCCACGACCGGCTGCGCGCCCACCGACTACCCGGCCGGCGCGTTCACCGGCCGGATCGCGCTGATCCAGCGCGGCGGCTGCGGCTTCGCCGTCAAGCAGGCCGCGGCCGCGACGGCCGGCGCGGTGGGCGCGATCATCTACAACAACACCGACGGCGACCTCAACGGCACCCTCGGGGACCCCGCGGCCGGCAGGATCCCCGTCGGCGGGATCACCCGGGCCGCCGGGGAGGCGCTGGCCGCGAAGGCCGCCGCCGGCCAGGTCCGGCTGAACCTCGACATCCGCACCGTCATGGAGCCGCGCAAGACCTGGAACGTCATCGCCGAGACCAGGGGCGGCGACCCGGCCGACACCGTGATGGTCGGGGCGCACCTGGACTCCGTCGCGGCCGGGCCCGGCATCAACGACAACGGCTCCGGTGCGGCGGGCATCCTGGAGGTCGCGCGCAACCTGACCGTCCACCCGGTGAAGAACAAGGTCAGGTTCGCCTGGTGGTCCGCCGAGGAGTTCGGCCTCAAGGGCTCGGAGGCCTACGTGAAGTCGCTCTCCGAGGCGGACCGGAAGAAGATCAGGCTCTACCTCAACTTCGACATGATCGCCTCTCCCAACTACGCGCAGTTCGTCTACGACGGCTCGGGCAGCACCGGCGGCGGCGCCGGCCCCGAGGGCTCGGCGCAGATCGAGCGGGACCTCACCGGCTACCTGGACGGCCGGGGCCTGCCGCACGAGCCGACCGCCTTCGACGGCCGCTCCGACTACGGCCCGTTCATCGACGCGGGCATCCCGGCCGGCGGCACCGACACCGGCGCCGAGGTGGTCAAGTCGTCGGCGCAGGAGGACCGTTACGGCGGCACGGCGGGCGTGGCCTTCGACGCCTGCTACCACAAGGCCTGCGACGGCTTGAAGAACATCGACATGGACGCCTTCGACGTCAACATCGACGTGATCGCCCATGCCGTCGGCACCTACGCCTGGGACCTCTCCTCGCTGAACCGGCCCGTGCCGCCGCAGCGCCCCACCGGCCAGGCGGGCGGCGGCGGTATGAGCGGGGGCCACGCCCACGAGGTGACGGCCTGACGCCCGGGTGGGCCCGCTGCCGTCCTCGGGCGGCGGGCCCACCCGTCCCACCCGCCGGCTCCGCCGCGCTCGTCCGCCATTCGGCCCCTCCTCCCGCTCGCACCTCCGAGCCCCGGCCCGGGCCCCGCCCCGGACCTCCCCCGGGCCCCGCCCCTGCCCGGCGAGGTTGCGAGCACCGTAGCCGAGGACACTGACAATCCGGCCCCGGGCCGGGTACGGTGCCGCGCGGAGCGCATCCGCCGAGACCCGGTGGGTGCGTCGAACCCGGTCCTGACACCATGGGACCGAGATCACGGGACCGTGACACCCTCGGAGGAGTCAGCAACATGAGCACGCACTACGACGTCGTCGTCCTCGGCGCCGGCCCCGGCGGCTACACCGCCGCCGTCCGCTCCGCTCAGCTCGGTCTGAAGACCGCGGTCATCGAGGCCAAGTACTGGGGCGGCGTCTGCCTGAACGTCGGCTGCATCCCCTCCAAGGCCCTGCTGCGCAACGCCGAGCTCGCCCACATCTTCACCAAGGAGGCCAAGACCTTCGGCATCAAGGTCGAGGGCCAGGTGACCTTCGACTTCGGCGAGGCCTTCCGCCGCAGCCGCTCGGTGGCCGACGGCCGGGTCAAGGGCGTCCACTACCTGATGAAGAAGAACGGCATCACCGAGTACGACGGCTGGGGCACCTTCGTCGACGACCACACCCTCCAGGTCGCGCTCAGCGGCGGCGGCTTCGACGTCGTCACCTTCGACCACTGCGTCATCGCCACCGGTGCCACCACCCGGCTGCTGCCCGGCACCAGCCTGAGCGACCGGGTGGTCACCTACGAGGAGCAGATCCTCACCGAGCAGCTGCCGGAGAGCATCATCATCGCGGGCGCCGGCGCGATCGGCGTCGAGTTCGCGTACGTGCTGCACAACTACGGCGTGAAGGTCACCATCGTCGAGTTCCTGGACCGCGTGGTGCCGCTGGAGGACGTCGAGGTCTCCACCGAACTGGCCAAGCAGTACCGCAAGCTCGGCATCGAGGTGCTCACCTCCACCCGGGTCGAGTCGATCGACGACAGCGACCCGAACGCCAAGGTCAAGGTCACCGTCACCAGGGACGGCCGGCAGCAGGTGCTGGAGGCCGACAAGGTGCTCCAGGCGATCGGCTTCGCGCCGCGCGTCAACGGCTACGGCCTGGAGAACGCGGGCGTCAAGCTGACCGACCGCGGCGCCATCGCGGTGGACGGCCGCGGCCGTACCAGCGCCGGGCACATCTTCGCGATCGGCGACGTGACGGCCAAGCTGATGCTCGCGCACGCCGCCGAGACGATGGCCGTGATCGCCGCCGAGACCATCGGCGGGGCGGAGACCATGGAGGTCGACTTCGCCATGATCCCGCGCGCCACCTACTGCCAGCCGCAGATCGCCTCCTTCGGCTACACCGAGGCGCAGGCCCGCGAGCTGGGCCACGACGTCAAGGTCGCCAAGTTCCCGTTCACCGCCAACGGCAAGGCGCACGGCCTCGGTCATCCGATCGGCTTCGTCAAGGTCATCAGCGACGCCAAGCACGGCGAGCTGCTCGGCGCCCACCTGATCGGCCCCGAGGTCACCGAGCTGCTGCCCGAGCTGACCCTGGCCCAGCAGTGGGACCTCACCGTCCATGAGGTGGCCCGCAACGTGCACGCCCACCCCACCCTCGGCGAGGCGGTCAAGGAGGCCATCCACGGCCTCGCCGGCCACATGATCAACATGTGACGCGCACCGCATGACGGCAGGGCCCGCCCGACCTCCCGGGCGGGCCCTGCCGTGTTCCGGCGGCCCCGGGCCCGGCACCGGCTCCGACGGCAGGTCAGGCCGACTCGTCCGGCGCCAGGGCGAGGTAGGTGAGCACCGCGCCGAGGGCGGACAGCGCGGCGAGGACCAGCCCGAGGACGTGCAGGGCGTCGGTGAACCCGGCGGCCAGAGCGGCCTGGTGCGCCGCGGCCACCCTGCCCTGGACGGCCTGCCCCGCGAGCTGCGCCGCCTCGTCGGCGGCGAGGCCGCTGCCGCCCAGGTGCGCGGCGGTCAGCGTGCTGAGCAGCGCGGCGGCCCCGGAGACGGCCACGGACTCCCCGGTGATCCGCATCGTGTTGAAGACGCCCGCGGCAGCCCCGGCGTGCTCGGCGGGGACGGTCCCGACGGCCGCGTCGTCCATCACCCCGAAGGCCAGTCCGACCCCGGCCCCGAACGGCAGCAGCGGCACCGCCAGCGCGAGCCACGACCCGTCGCCGCGCACCGTCACCAGCAGCAGGGAGCCCGCCGCGATCAGCGCGGAGGCGGCGGTCAGCACCGCCCGGACGGAGACGGCGGCGGCGAGGCGCCCGGCCACCAACGGCAGCAGGAGGACGGGCGCCGTCATCGGCAGCAGGAGCAGACCGCTGGTCAGGACGCTCCTGCCGCCCACGCCCTGGAGGTAGGCCGGGAGGTAGACCAGCAGCACGACGAACCCCAGGGTGACGGTGAACGGCTGGCACACCACGGCGAGGAACTCGGGCCTGCGGAACAGCCGGACGTCGACCATGGCGCGCCCGGCCCGGCGGACCTCCACCCCGGCGAACAGGACCAGCAGCAGCACCGCGCCCGCCAGCGGCAGCAGCGTGCCCGGCGCCGTCCAGCCGGCGGTGCCGGCCTGCACGAGCGCGTACGACAGCGCGGCGAGCCCGCCGGTGAAGCAGACCACCCCGGGCAGGTCGATCCCGGGGTGGTCCGGGTTGCGGGACTCCGGGGCCCGGGTGGCGCACAGCCACGCGGGCAGGGCCAGGACGGCGACGAGCAGGAAGACCGACCGCCAGCCGGCCGCCTCCACCAGCAGGCCGGCGGCCGGCGGCCCGATCGCCAGGCCGGTGCCGAAGGAGGTGCCGAGGATCCCGAAGGCGAGCCGTCGGCGCCGCCCGGAGGTGGACTGGGCCAGGACCGCCGCGCCCGCCGCCAGCACGGCGGCCGCCCCGCACCCCTGCACCGCCCGGGCGGCGTCGGCCACGGCCATCGACGGCGCGAGCGCCACCACCGCGGACAGCGCGCCGACCAGCGCGATCCCCGACAGCAGCACGCGCCGCCGGCCGATCCGGTCCGCGAGGCCGCCGGCCGCCAGCGGCAGGGCGGCGAAGGTGAGGTTGAAGGCGTTCAGCATCCACTGGGCGGCGCCCACCGAGGAGCCCAGCTGCGCGGTCATGCTGGGCAGCGCCACGGCGGCCCCGGTCACCGAGAACGGCAGCATCATGCTGGCGCAGCCGACGGCGGTGACGGTCGCCCAGTAGCCGCCCGGACCGCCGTCGGTACGCGGTGGGGGAGCGGCCGTGCCCGACGGGTGCTCGGTTCGGGGCGGCGCGGCGCGGCGGGCGTCTTCGGGACGGGCGCCTTCGGGACGGGCGTCGTCGAGGCGGGGAGAAACAGTCATGGCCCCGATCGTTCGCGGGCACCGCCGCCGGGTGAAGAGAGCCCCGTTCCCTGGGTGTGACAGGGCCACCCTCCGGCCCCCGCACCCCCGGCCGGGCGCCCCATACTGGAACGCATGGCCGAACCGATCACGCTCGCCGCCAGCCTCGGCGACTACCTGCGCACCCGGCGGGCGCTGGTGTCACCCGCGCAGGCGGGGCTGCCGCCGACCGGACGCCGCCGGGTGCCCGGCCTGCGGCGCGAGGAGGTCGCCGAACTGGTCGGCCTCAGCACCGACTACTACGTCCGGCTGGAACAGGGCCGCGCCGAGCGCCCGTCCGACGAGGTGCTCGACGCGCTCGGCCGCGCCCTGCGGCTCGGCCCCGCCGAGCGCGCCCACCTGTACGACCTGGCCCGCCCGCCCCGCCGCTCGGCGGCCAGGGCGGCGGGCGCCGGAGGGGACGGCGACGCCCTGCGCCCCGCCCTGCGTCGGGTCGTGGAGGCGATGCCGACCACCCCCGCGCTGATCATGAACGACCGCAACGACGTCCTGGCGTGGAACCGGCTGGCCGCCGCTCTGATCGCCGACTTCCCCCAACTCCCGCCGCGCGAACGCAACCTGGCCCGCCGGATCTTCCTCGACCCGGGCGCGCCGGACGTCCACCTCGACTGGGAGGACGCCGCGCGCACCACCGTCGGCATCCTGCGGATGGCCTCCGGCCGGCAGCCGCACGATCCCGAACTCGTGCGCCTGATCGGCGAACTGGCACTCGGCAGCGCCGCCTTCCGCCGGTTGTGGGCCGGCCACCACGTGCACGAGAAGACCCACGGCCCCAAGCGCTTCCGGCACCCCGTGGTCGGCGACGTGACGCTCGACTACGAGACCTTCCAGGCGCCGGGCGCCGCGCGCCACCTCCTGGTCGTCTACACGGCCGCCCCCGGGAGCCCGGCCGAGGAGGCGCTCGCCTTCCTCGGCGGCTTCGCGGCCGCGGCCCCGGGCAGGTGAGCCGGGGCCGCCCGGCCCGGGCCTGATCCGCTCCGGGCCTGATCCGCTCCGGCGCGGAGCCGCTCCGGGCCTGATCCGCTCTGGCGCGGAGCCGCTCCGGGCCTGATCCGCTCCGGCGTGGAGCCGCCGTCGTCGCCCCGCCGTCCATGGCGGGCTCGTGGACGGAGTCGGAACGGCGGGATTTCCGCAGGCTAGGCGCGTACATGACGCCTGGTGGGGCGGGTGGAGAACCCTTGACGAGGGGTGGGTTCTCTGCGAATCTCTCGGCAGGTTTGGACCAAGGTCTTTTTCGCGGGGGAGAAGACCGGCTCCGGCCCGGGCGTGCGCAGGGGGGATTTGGGCGGCCGGGAGGGTGGGGGCCGGTGCGGCCGGTCGGCCGGCCAGGGGTGGGCCGGGCGGTATTCGGTGGCCGCGTCACCAGCGGATCCGTGGCGGCAGCGTCGCTGCCCGGTCGCGTGCCCCTACCGTTTCGCCGACTGCCGAATCGAGCCGCAGATGCCTGAGTCGTTCCCCGTGTCCGCGTCGTCCTTCCAGCAGGGCATCTGGCTCACCGAGCAACTCGGGCCCGTGCACGGGGCGTTCCAGATGCCCGTCCGGATCTCCTTCGACCGGGTCGACGCCGGGGTGCTCGGCCGGGCGGTGTCCGCGCTGGCCGACCGTCACAGCGCGCTGTCCGTGGTGTTCGTGGAGCGCGACGGCAAGGTGCTGCTGGAGCGGGGGCCCGCCCCGGGCCTGGAGGTGGTCGACGCCTCCGGGGACCGCGTGGAGGACCTGGAGAAGCGGCTGGCCGAGGAGGTGGCGCGGCCGTTCGACCTGTCGGCCGGACCGCCGGCGCGGTTCACCCTCTACCGCCGCGGAGGTGGAGCGGCGGAGCTGCTGATCGTCGTTCACCACGCGGTGTTCGACGGGGAGTCGAAGGACGTCCTGGTCGCGGGCCTCGCCGAGGCCTACGCCGACGCCGACGCCTACGCCGAGGCCTGTGCCGACGTCGAGGCCGCCACGCCGCCCTGCCCGCCTTCTTCGCCCGCCCCGCCGGCTCCGGAGCTGGTGCGCCGGGCCGCCGACTGGTACGGCCCGCGCTGGGCCGCCGCGACGGCGCCGGTGCTCCCCGGGCTGCGGCAGGCCGTCACGGCGGCGGGGCCGGGGGAGTCGGTCGGCTGGCGACTGGACGGTCCGGCCCGGGCGCGGCTGGCCGACGCGGCCGGGCGCAGCGGCGTCACCGTCTTCGAGTTCCTGCTCGCCGCGCTGCACGGACTGCTGCTGCGCTACGGCGGCGAGGCCGTCCCGGTCTCCGTGCCGCTGTCCGTCCGGGCGCCGGAACAGGCCGGTGAGCCGGGGCTGTTCGTCAACGAGCTGCCGGTCCACGCGCCGTCCGGGACGAGCGTCCGGGACTCCTTCGCGGGCTACGCCCGGGCCGTCCGCGCCGAGGCGCGCGCCGGGTACCCGTTCCGGGCGGTGCCGTTCGGCGCGGCGGTGGGCGGGCTGACGGCCCGGGTCGGCCTGGCCCCGGTGTCGTTCGGGTACCGGCGCGCCCGGGGCGCCGACCCGGTGTTCCCGGGCAGTGCCGCGCGCGTGGACCGGGCCGTGTTCAACGGCGCCGCCCGCAATACGCTCCACCTCCAGGTGGTCGACACCGCCGACGCCCTGGACTGCTCCCTCCAGTACGCCCCGGCGGTCCTGCCGCCGGCCGCCGCCGAGCGCATCGCCGGGCACTACCGGGCGCTGCTCGACGCCGCGACGGCGCGGCCGGAGACGCCGCTGGGAGACCTCGCCCTGCTGGGCGAGGCCGAGCGGCGCCTGGTGACCACCGGGTGGAACGCCACCGCCCGCGCCTACCCGAGCGACCGCACGGTGCTGGACCTGGTGCGGGAGCGGGCCGCAGAGGCACCGGACGCCCCCGCCGTCAGCGCCGCCACCGGGCGGCTGAGCTACCGGGACCTGGTGGCGCGGGTCGACGAACTGGCGGCGGTGCTGCGCGGGGCCGGGGTCGCGGCGGGCGACCTGGTCGCCCTGCACCTGGACCGCTCCGCCGACCTGCCGGCCGTGCTGCTCGCCGTGCACGCCGCCGGGGCCGCCTACCTGCCGCTCGATCCCGGCTATCCCGGCGAGCGACTGGCGCACCTGCTCGCCGACTCCGGCGCCGTGCTGCTGGTCACCGACCGAGAACCCGCCCCGGAACTGGCGGCGGCGGCGCCGGCCGTGCTCCGGCTCGGGACGGACCACCCGGCACCGGCGGCCACCACCACCGCCCCGGCGGCGACGCGGGGCGCCCTCGCCTACGTGCTGTACACCTCCGGCTCCACCGGGCGGCCGAAGGGCGTGGAGATCGGCCACCGGGCGCTGGTGAACCTGCTGGCCTCCTTCGCCGACCTGCTCGGCTCGGGGCCCCACGACGTGTGGCTCGGGCTGACCTCGCTCTCCTTCGACATCTCCGGCCTGGAACTGCTGCTGCCGCTGACCACCGGAGGCCGCCTGGTGCTCGCACCGGACGGCGCCGCCCTGGACGCCCCGGGCCTGCGCGACCTGGTCCGTCGCGAGGGCGTGACCCACGTGCAGGCGACCCCCTCCGGCTGGCGGGTGCTGCTCAGCGCCGGGGCGCTGCCGCCGGGGCTGACCGCACTGGTCGGCGGCGAGGCGCTGCCGCTGCCGCTGGCCCGTGAACTGCGGGCCGGCGTCGCCAGGTTGTTCAACGTCTACGGGCCCACCGAGACGACGATCTGGTCCACCTGTGCGGAGGTCCCGGCCGGGCCGGAGGCCGTGCTGATCGGCCGGCCGATCGCCAACACCCGGGCGTACGTCCTGGACGCGGACCACCGGCCGCTGCCGGTCGGGGTGCCCGGCGAGCTCCACCTCGGGGGCGCCGGGGTCGCGGAGGGCTACCGGGGCCGCCCCGACCTGACCGCCGAGCGCTTCACCGCGGACCCGTTCGCCGGCACCCCGTCCGCTGAGGGCCTGTCCGCCGACGCCCCGTCCACCGGCCGCCGGATGTACCGCACCGGCGACCTCGCCGCCTGGACCGAGGACGGCGAACTGGCCTTCCACGGCCGGGCCGACGACCAGGTCAAGATCCGCGGCCACCGGATCGAACCCGGCGAGATCGAGGCGGCGCTGCTGGAGCACCCGGCGGTCGCGGAGGCGGCCGTCACGGTGTACGAGGAGAGCCCGGGGGAGCCCGGGCTGGTCGGCTACCACGTCCCGGCGCCCGGCGCAGGGCCGACGGGCGCCGCCGACCTGCGCGACCACCTGCTGCGCACCCTGCCCGCCGTCATGGTGCCCCGGCGGTTCGTGGCGCTGGACCGGCTGCCGCTCACCCCGAACGGCAAGCTCGACCGCCGCGCCCTGCCCGCCCCGCCGCCCGTGGCCCCCGCGGCCGGACCGTCGTCGGCCGCCCCTGGTGCCGCCCCGGCGGAGGTGGAAGTCCGCGACGACGTCGCCGAAGCCGTCCTGGCGATCTGGTCCGAGGTGCTGGGCCTGCCCGAGGTCGGCCCGGACGACGACCTCTTCGAGTTCGGCGGGCACTCGCTGACGATCATCCAGATCACCGCGCGGATCCGCGCCGCGCTCGGGGTGGAGCTCGACTTCGACCTGTTCTTCGACGCCTCGACCCCGGCCGGGATCGCCGCGGCCGTCCGCGAGCGCCGCTGACCACGGGCGAGTACCCCTGCGCTCCCCCTCCCGCCCCCGCCCGAATGGACCGCCGATGACCGACACCCAGGACCCGCCCGCCGACTGGTCCGCCACCAAACGCGCCCTGCTCGCCCAGCGACTGCGCGGCGCCGCCGCGCCCCGGCGCACCGTCGAGCCGCGCCCCGAGGGCAGCGCACCGCCGCTGTCCAGCGGGCAGGAACGGCTCTGGTTCATGGACCAGTTCACACCGGGCGGGACGGCCTACGCGCTGGCGCCGGCCCGCCGGCTGCGCGGGCCGCTGGACCGCCCGGCGCTGGACCGCGCCCTGGCCGACCTGGTGAACCGCCACGAGAGCCTGCGGATGTCGTTCCCGACCACGGAGCACGGCACCGCCGAGGTCGCCATCGCCGAACCGGGCCCCTTCCCGGCCGAGTTCGTGGACGCGGCCGACGATCCGGACCCCCGGCGAAGAGCCGCCGACGAGATCGGCGCGCTGGTCGGCCGCCCCTTCGACCTGGCGCGCGGCCCCCTCCTGCGGGCGCTGCTGGTCCGGCTCGCCGACGAGGACCACGTGCTCGCCCTGGTGATGCACCACATCGTCTGCGACGGCTGGTCCATCGACATCCTCAACCGCGAACTGGACGCGCTCTACGCCCAGTACGCCCACCGCACCACCGTCGAACTCCCGGAGCTGCCCGTACAGTTCGGCGACTACGCGCACTGGCAGCGGGAGCGGCTGGCCGGCGGCGCACTGGCCGCCTCCCGGGACCACTGGCGCGCCGAACTCGCCGACGTCCCGGCACTGGAACTGCCCGTCGACCGCCCGCGTCCGCCGGTGCTCACCTTCGACGGCGCCGCCCTGGAGCTGCACTGGAGCCCGGAGCTGGTGCGGGCCGTCGCCGAGTGCGCCCGCGCCCACGGGGCGTCGACGTACATGGTGCTGATGGCGGGCCTCCAGGTGCTGCTGGGGCGGCACTCCGGGCAGCGGGACTTCGCCGTCGGCTCGGCGGTGGCCGGCCGCCTCCACCGCGAACTGGAGGGCGTGGTCGGGGCGTTCGTCAACATGCTGCCGATCCGGGCCCGGCTGGAGCCGGGGCAGAGCTTCGCGGGCCTGATCGGGCGGGTGCGGGAGACGACGCTCGACGCCTACACCCACCAGGAGGTGCCGTTCGAGCAGATGGTGGCGGACCTGGACGTCGAACGGGACGTCAGCCGCTCGGCGGTGTTCCAGGTGACCTTCGCGTTCCAGAACTACGGGGACCGCGCCGCCTCCACCGCGCCCGCCGCGGCGGCGGAGGGGTTCGGCTACGAGGCCACCACGACCCACGCCGACCTCGCCTTCTACCTGCGGGAGAAGAAGGACGGCGGTCTCTACGGCCTGATCACCTACCGGACCGACCTCTTCGAGGCCGACACCGTACGGCGGCTCGCCGAGCGCTTCGAGGTGCTGATGGCGGCGGCGACGGCGGATCCGGCGCAGCCCGTCGACGGCCTGCCCATGCTGACCGGGGCCGAGCGCCGGGACGTGGTCGAGCGCTGGGCGGCGGGCCCCGAACTGCCCGCGCCCGCGCCCGGTCCCGGGACGCTGACCGGGCTGCTCGCCGAGGCGGCGCGCGGCGCGGGCGACCGCCCGGCACTGGTCTTCGACGGCCGCACCCTCTCCTACCGTGAACTCGAGGCCCGGGCCACCGGCCTGGCCCGCCGGCTGCGGGCGCTGGGCGTCGGCCCGGACGACCGGGTGGCGGTGTGCCTGGAGCAGTCCCCGGAACTGGCGGCGGCCCTGGTGGGCGTCCTGAAGGCCGGCGGCGGCTACCTGCCGCTGGACCCGGAACAGCCGCCCGCGCGGCTCTCCCACCTGGTGGCGGACGCGGGCGTGCGGGTGCTGGTCACGGACTCGCGGCTGCGGACGGCGTTCGCCGGCTACGACGGCGCCGAGCTGCTCGTCGACCGGGAGCCGGTCGGCGAGGGTCAAATCCTGCCGGACGAGACCCCGTTGGCGGAGGCGTCCGGGCCGGACGACCTCGCCTACGTGATCTACACCTCCGGCTCGACCGGGCAGCCCAAGGGCGTGGCGGTGCAGCACCGCCAGATCCTCAACTACCTGGCCGGCGTGCGGGAACGCCTGCGGATCGAGCCCGGTGCGGCCTACGGGCTGCTGCAGTCCCTGTCCTTCGACTTCAGCATCACCATGCTGTACCTGGCGCTGACCACCGGGGGCCGGGTGCACCTGCTGCCGCGCCGCATCGCCGGTGCCGAACTCGCCGAGCGCATCGAGGAGTCGGGCATCGACTACCTCAAGATGACGCCGTCGCACCTGGCCGCGCTGACCGCCGACGTGGACGCGGAGCGGCTGCTCCCGCGCCGGGCCCTGGTGCTCGGCGGCGAGGCGTCGCCCTGGGCCTGGGCGGCGGACCTCGCCGGCCGGGGCCGCTGCGCCGTGTTCAACCACTACGGGCCGACCGAGGCGACGGTCGGCGTCACCGTCCACGAGGTCCTGCCGGGCCCGGCGGGACCCGGCAGCACCCCGATCGGCACCCCGCTCGCGGGCGCCCGCTGCTACGTACTGGACGAGGCCCGCCGACCGGTGCCGCCCGGGGTGGTGGGCGAGCTCTACCTCGGCGGGGACCGGCTCGCCCGCGGTTACCTGGGCCGCCCCGACCTGACGGCGGAACGTTTCGTCGAGGACCCGTTCGCCGACGGGCGGATGTACCGCACCGGCGATCTGGCCCGCTGGCGGCCGGACGGCACGCTGGAGTACCTGGGCCGCGCCGACGACCAGATCAAGGTCCGCGGCTACCGGGTCGAGCCCGGCGAGATCGAGGCCGCGCTCACCGCGCTGCCCGGCATCACCCAGGCGCTCGTGACGCTCCGCGGCGAGGGCGTCCGCCAGAATCTCGTCGCCTACCTCGAACACCCCGGCGCCGCCCCCGCCCCGACACCCGCCGAACTACGGGAGGCGCTGGGCGCCGTCCTGCCGGACTACCTCGTCCCGGCCCGCTACGTCGTCCTCGACGCGCTGCCCCTGCTGGCCCACGGCAAGGTCGACCGCAAGGCGCTGCCCGAACCCGAGGACCCGGCGCCGACCGGCGGACACGTCGAACCCGACGGCGAGGCCGAGACGGCGATCGCCGCGATCTGGGCCCAGGTGCTGGGCGTCGAACGGGTCGGCGCGCTCGACGACTTCTTCGACCTCGGCGGCCACTCCCTGCTCGCCACCCAGGTCGTCGCCCGCCTGCGCCGGGCCTTCCCGGAGCTGCCCGCCCCCATCGGCGTGATGGACCTGTTCACCCACCCCACCGTCCGCCGGCTCGCCGCCCTGGTCGCCGACCCGACCGCCGAACGCGGCTCCGGCGGCCTGCTCCACCGGCTCACCCCGCCGAGTCCGCGCACCACCGCCAGCGTGGTCTGCGCCCCCTACGGCGGAGGCAGCGCGCTCATCTACAAGCCGCTCGCCGACGCCCTGCCCGAGGACTGGGCGCTGTACTCGATCGCCGTCCCGGGGCACGAACTCGGCGAGGAGGCGATGGACATCGACGAGGTCGCCGCGACCTGCGCCCGCGAGATCGTCGAGAACGTCCCCGGCCCGATCGTGCTGTACGGGCACTGCGGCGTCGGCGTCCGCCTGGCCGTGGAGATCGCCCGGCAGGTCGAGGCCGCCGGCCGGGAGATCGACGCCGTCCACCTCGGCGGCATCTTCCCCTTCGCCCGTCCCCGGGGGCGCGGCGCCGCCGTCGGCGAACGCTGGGCCGACCTCACCGACCGGCTGCGCAACGACCAGGGCATGATCAACGCGCTGGCCGCCGCCGGGCTGGACACCGACGAGGTCGACGCCGAGCAGCTGCGGCTGATCGTGCGCAACCGCCGCACCGGCACCAAGGACGCCGAACGCTACTTCACCCGGCTGTTCGACAGCGAGGACGGCCGGATCAGGGCCCCGATCATCGCCGTCTGCGGCGAGCGCGACCCGGCGACGGACTTCTACCAGGAGCGCTACCGGGAGTGGCACCGGCTCACCGACACCGCCGCGGTCGTCGTGCTCGACGAGGCCGGCCACTTCTACCTCAAGTACCGGGCCGCCGAACTCGCGGAGATCCTCACCCGCGTCCACCGCTCGATCGCCGCCGGCCAGGAGGAACGGCACCACCGGAGCGACGGCGCGACCTGGTGGCTGGCCGGGCTCTCCCGGGGCGACGGCGCGCCACGGGCGGAGCAGGCCCCGCTGCGACCGACCATGCGCCGCTTCCTCACCGTCGCCTCCGGGCAGCAGGTGTCGATGATCGGATCGGCGCTCACCGAGTTCGCCCTCCCGGTCTGGATCTACCTGCGCACCGGCTCCCTGGCCCAGTTCGGACTGCTGGCCGCCTGCGGACTCGTCCCCGGCATCCTCGCCGCACCGATCGCGGGCGCCGTCGTCGACCGGGGCGACCGGCGCCGGATCATGCTCTACGGCGACCTCGCCGCCGGCGCCACCCAGGCGCTGCTGCTCCTGCTCCACCTCACCGGAAGCCTCCAGGTCTGGCACGCGTACGTGCTCATCGGCGTGCTCTCCACCGCGCTCACCTTCCAACGGCTCGCCTGGAACGCCGCGGTGCCCCAGCTCGTCCCCAAGCGCTACCTCGGCCGGGCCAACGGCCTGGTGCAGATGGCCTTCGGCCTCGCCCAGTTCCTCGTCCCGCTGTTCGCCGTCGGCCTGCTCGCCGCGATCGGGCTCGGCGGCATCCTCACCCTCGACGTCGTCAGCTACGCCGCCGCCCTCGCCGTCACCCTGGCGGTCCGCTTCCCCGACCTGATGGGCGCCCGCCGGCGCGAGAGCGTCTCCGCCGAGATCCGCGAGGGCTTCCGGCGGGCGCTCGGCAGCCGGCACTTCCGGGCCATGCTGCTGTTCTTCGCGGTGCTGAACATCTTCCTCTCCCCGCTGTTCCTGCTCACCACCCCGCTGGTGCTCTCCTTCGCCCCGCTCGCGGCGGCCGGCTGGGTGTCGACGGCGGCCGGCCTCGGGGCCGTACTCGGCGGGCTCACCCTGCTCGCCTGGGGCGGGCCGCGCCACCTGCGGCTGCGCGGGGTGCTGCTCGCCACCCTGGCCCTGGCCGGGGCGTGCCTGGTCACCGGGCTGCGCCCGTCGCTGGTCGTGGTCGCCCTCGGCGCGTTCGGCATGGCCTTCGGCCTGGCCCTGGTCAACGGCGTCTACGCGACCATCGTGCAGACCAAGGTGCCGCTGCGCTTCCACGGCCGGGTGATCGCCGTGAACACCATGGTCGCCTGGTCGACCCTGCCGGTCGGCTTCGCCCTGGTCGCCCCGCTCGGGCCCCGGCTGCTCCAGCCGCTGATGGACCACGACGGCGCCCTGGCCCCGACCGTGGGCCGGCTCATCGGCACCGGCGACGGCCGCGGCATCGGGCTGCTCTACCTGCTGTTCGGCCTCGCGATGGCCGCCCTGGTGCTGGTCTGCCTGGCCGTGCCCGTGCTGCGGCACTTCGACCGGGACGTCCCCGACGCCGAGCCCGACGACCTGGTCGGGCTGAAGACCCTCCAGGACCGGGCCGCGACCGCTCCTGCCACCCCTGCTGCCCCCGCTGCTCCTGTCGCTCCCGCTGCCCTTGCCGCCCCGCGCCGCTCCGAGACCGAGGTGACCGTCCGGTGACCACCGCCATCCACCCGCTGACCGGCGAACAGCGCCGGCTCTGGTTCCTCCAGCAACTCCACCCGGACGACGCCGGTTTCAACATGTACCTCAACCGGCGGTGGACCGGGCCGATCGACCCGGAGGCCCTGCGCACCGCGCTGCACCGGCTGACGGCGCGGCACGAGATCCTGCGCACCCGCTTCGCGCTCGGCGCCGCCGCGGGGCCCGCGGCCGCGGACGGCGAGGAACCCGTCCAACTCGTCCAGCCCTCGGCCGAGATCGACCTCGCCCTGGTCCGGCTGCCCGAGGGCGCGGCCGAGGCCGAGTTCACCGACGCCTGCCGCCCGTACGTCAACGCGCCCTTCGACCTCGCCGCCGGGCCGCCGCTGCGGGCGGCGCTGATCAGCGCGGGGGAGGGGGAGCACGCGCTCTGCGTCGTCGTCCACCACATCGTCTCGGACGGCTGGTCGTTCCGGACGATGTGGCGCGAACTGCTCGCCCTCTACCGTGAGGCGATCGGCGAGGCCCCCGCCGAACTGCCGGAACTCCCGCTCCAGTACGGCGACTTCGCCCGCTCCGAGCAGGCCAGGACGGCCGGCGGGGCGGCCGAGGAGGCGTTCCGCTACTGGGCGGAGAGGCTGGCCGGCACCGGCGCGCTGCGCCTCCCGCTCGACCACCCGAGGCCGGCCGACCCGACCCGGCCCGCCGGGTTCACCACCGTCCGCCTCGACCCCGAACTGACCGCCGCCCTCGACCAGTTGGCGCGACAGGAGCGGTGCACCCCGTTCATGGTGCTGCTGGCCGGGTACCAGTACGTGCTCGCGCGCTGGACCGGCTGCCGGGACTTCGTGGTCGGCACCCCGCTGGCCGGCCGCAACGAGGCCGCGCACGAGGCGCTGCTCGGCTACTTCAGCCGGACGGCGGTGATCCGGGCCGACCTCACCGGCGACCCCGACTTCCGTACCGTGCTGCGGCGAACCCGCTCGGCCACGCTCGCCGCCCTGGGCCACCAGGACGTGCCGGTCGAACGGCTCGCCGCCCACCTCGGCCTGCCCGCGGAGCTCGGCGCCGGGCCGCTGTACCGGGCCGTCTTCGTCCACCAGAGCCAGTACGACCTGGCGGGCGGCCCCGGCGCGCCCGCCCTGCCCGCGGGCGTCCGCACCGCGAGCATGGACTCCGGCTTCGAGCAGGCCAAGACCGACCTGCTGCTGGACAGTTGGCGCACCGCCGACGGCGGGATCGCGCTGTCCTTCTGCTTCGACCGCGAGGTGCTGGACCGGGAGACCGTCGAGGCCCTCGGCCGGCGGTGCCGCGCCCTGTTCGCCCGGGTGGTCGACGACCCGCAGCTCCCGTTGCACGGGGACTGGCTGGTGGGGTCCGAGGAGCGGGCGGAACTGCTCGCACTGGGAGCGGGCCCGGAGGCCCAGGAGGCCCGGACGGTGCTGGAACGGTTCGCCGAGCAGGCCGCCGCCCGCCCGGACGCCCCGGCGCTGGAGTGCGACGGCCGGAGCCTGACCTACGGCGAACTCGACCGGCGCTCCAGCGCGTTGGCGCGACGGCTCGGCCGGGTGGCGGGCCGGGTCGTCGCGGTGTCGATGCCGCCCTCCTTCGACCTGGTCGTCGCCCTGACCGCGATCTGGAAGGCCGGCGCCGCCTACCTGCCGCTCGATCCGGCCCACCCCGAGGAACGCCGCCGGCTGATGGTGCGCGAGGCCGACGCCGCCCTGGTCCTCACCGGCGTCGACCCGGCGATCGACGGCCCCGGGCACGACGGTCCCGACCACGCCGACCCCGGGCACGCCGACCCCGTCCCGTCGGACCCCTGGGGCCCGGCCTACGTGCTCTACACCTCCGGCTCCACCGGCGCGCCCAAGGCCGTCGCCGTCGACCACGCCGCGCTCGCCGCGCGGGTGGCCTGGATGGCCGGGCCCGACGGCTACGCGCTCGGACCCGCCGACCGGATCGTCCAGTTCGCCTTGCTCGGCTTCGACACCCACGTCGAGGAGCTCTGGCCCGCGCTCGCCTCCGGGGCCTGCGTCGTCCTGCTGCCCGGCGGCGGCCGCACCCTGCCCGACCTGCTGGGCGGCCCGCACGGCGACACCGTCACCGTGCTCGACCTGCCCACGGCCTACTGGGAGGAACTCGTCGGCCTCGGCGAGCAGACCCGCTGGCCGGCCGCGCTGCGCCTGCAGATCCTCGGCGGCTCCCAGGTGGGCGCCGACGCCGTCGACCGGTGGCGGCAGCGGCACGGCGACGCCGTCCGACTGGTCAACACCTACGGCCCCACCGAGGCCACCGTCATCGTCACCGCGACCGACCTGACCGCCGCGGACACCGCCCGCCGGCCTGCGCTGGGCCGCCCGCTGCCCGGGGTCCAGCTCCACGTGCTGGACGAGCGCGGTGCCCTGCTGCCGCGCGGCTCCGAGGGCGAGCTGTACCTCGGCGGCGCCGGGCTGGCGCGCGGTTACCTGGGCCGGCCCGACCTGACGGCGGCCGCCTTCGTGCCCGACCCGTTCACCGCCGACCCGTCGACCGGCGACCCGTCGACCGGCGACCCGTCGACCGGCGACCCGCTCACCGTGGACCCGTTCACCGGCGGCCGGATGTACCGCACCGGCGACCGGGTCCGCTGGCGTACGGACGGGCAACTGGAGTACCTGGGGCGCGGCGACGGCCAGCTGAAGCTGCGCGGCTACCGGATCGAACCCGCCGAGATCGAGTCCGCCCTGGCCGCGCACCCGGCCGTCGCCCAGGCCGCGGTGCTGCTGCGCGACGGGCGGCGGCTGCTGGCGTACGCGGTGCCCCGCCTGGGCGCCCGGCCCGGCCCGGCGGAGCTGCGCGAGCACCTGGCCCGGCGGCTGCCCGCCTACCTGGTGCCGGACGCCGTGGTGCTGCTGGACCGGCTGCCGCTGACCGCGAACGGCAAGCCCGACCCGGCGGCCCTGCCCGACCCCGAACCGGCCGCGGGGGCCCGCTACCTCGCGCCGCGCACCGACGCCGAACACCTGGTCACCGAGCTGTGGCAGGAGGTGCTGGGCGTGCCCAGGGTCGGGGTGCTCGACGACTTCTTCGCGCTCGGCGGGGACTCCCTGCTGGTCACCCGGGTCGCCGCGCGGATCCGAGCCGGGCTCGGCCTCGACATGCCGATCCGGGACGTCTTCGAGAGCAGCACCCCGGCCGTCCTGGCGGCCCGGATCGAGGCGCTGCTGATCGCCGAGATCGACGGCCTCACCGAGGCGGAGGCCGCCGGCCGGCTCACCGGCTGAGGGCACGGCCGGCGGCCCCCCGCCCCCAGCGCGGGGGCGGGGGCCCCGGTTCACACCCGCGCGGCGCCGGCCAGCGCGGCGGCGAGGTCCGCGGCCAGCGCGTCCACCGCCTCGGCCGTGAAGGCGTGCTCGTTGTACCGCAGCCAGCAGCGCAGCGAGCCGTCCGGCTGCTCGGTGACGGCGAGCTCCGGCACGTGCCGGTCGCCGCCGGGCAGCGGGTACGGCACGGTGGCGTTGCGCGGCAGCTCCCACGCGGCGCACGCCACTCCGGGCAGCTGTGCCGGGGCGCTCCAGCTCTCGTACCGCAGCCAGGCGGCGAACGGGACCAGCGGGCTGAACTCGGCGAAGGGGTACAGCTGGTGGTCCAGCGCGGTGGTGGCGGCCGTGCGGACGCGGTCCAGCAGTTCGGCGAACCCGGGCTCCCCGGCGGCGTCCACCCGCAGCAGCAGCGACTGGACGAAGCAGCCGACCGCGCGTTCCGCCTCCGGCCTGGTGCGGCCGGGCACCGGGGTCATCAGGACGAAGTCCCGCTGTCCGCTGCGGGCGGCCAGCAGCCCGCTCCACACCGCCGCCATCGCGAGGAACGGGGTGGCCCCCAGCTCCGCCGCCCGGGCCCGCAGCGCGCCCGCCCGCTCGGCCGGCACCTCCAGCGTCCGGACGGCGCTCAGCACCACCTCGGTGTCCTGCCGCCCGGGGAACGGGTCGATCGCCGTGGGGGCGCCCGCGAGCGCCGTCGCGAAGTGCGCCCGGGTGGCCGGCCAGTGCGCGTTCGACCACTCCACCAGCTCCCGGTACGCCGGGCCGGGCCGGGCGGCCGGCGCCGGGCGGCCGCCGCGCAGCGCCGAGTACAGCACGCCCAGGTCGCGCAGCAGCACGCCCAGCGACCAGCCGTCGGCGACGATGTGGTGGACCGCCAGCATGACGACGTGGTCCCCGGGGCCCCGGCTCACCACGGCGAGCCTGGTCATCGCCCCCGAGGCCAGGTCGGTCAGCCGGTCGCGTTCGGCGACGAGCCGGGCCGACACCTCCGCATCGCTCGCGCCGGGGGCGTCCAGCAGCACCACGTCGGCGCGCGGCTCGTCGTCGAGCACGGCCCGCAGCACCCCCGGTTCGGCGTCCGGCACCGGGACGAACCTGGTGCGCAGCGCGGGGTGGCGGCGGATCGCCTGGTGGAGGGCGTCGGCCAGGGTGTCCGTCCGCAGCTCCTCCAGCACCCGGAACATCACCGCCACCGAGCCGACGTTGCGGCCCGCGGCCTCGGCCATCCAGCGCAGGAAGTTCTCCTGCTGCGCGGTGAGCGGGAGCTCGTGCGGCTGGGCGCGCAGCGAGCGCAGGAACGCCGTCGCCTCGGCCTCGACCGGCTCCACCGGCCCGGCGGAGCCGGTCGAGGCCGCCGCCTGCTCCAACCAGGCGGCCTGGGCCCGCAGCGAGGGCCGCTCGAACACCAGGGCCGTACCGGCCGCCACGCCGAACTCGGCGGAGATCGCGGCGGCCAGCTGGACGGCCCGGAAGGAGTCCCCGCCGAGCGCGAAGAACTCCTCCTCCACGGCCCGGACCGGCCGCCCCAGCACGCCCCGCCACAGCTCGGCCAGCGCGCGCTCCCGGGCGGTGGCCGGTGCGGTGCCGGCGGTGGGCACGGGCTCCTCGAACCTGGCCCGGAGCCGGTGCTTGACGACCTTTCCGCTGGGGTTGCGCGGCAGCGAGTCCGTCACCAGCAGGCGTACGGGCAGTTCGGCCCGGGCGAGCCGCTCGCCGAGGAAGAGCCGCAGCCCGTCGAGGTCGATCCCGCCCGGGAGCGGGACCACGGCCGCCACCGGCACCTGGCCCATCACCGGGTGCGGCAGCCCGAGCGCGGCCGCGTCGGCGACCTGCGGGTGCTCGTGCAGCACCGCCTCGATGCGCAGAGTGGAGACCTTCAGCGCACCGGACTTGACGATGTCGCTCTCCCGGTCGACCAGGTGGAGGTAGCCGTCCCTGTCCAGCCGGCCCAGGTCGCCCATCCGCACCCAGCCGTCGCGGAACACGGCGCCGGAGTCCGCGCCGACGTACCCCCGGGGCGGGCCCGGCTGGCGCAGCCAGAGCTCGCCGGTGTCGCCGGGCGCGACGGGCTGCCCGGCCTCGTCCAGGATCCGCAGGTCGGCCGGGTCGGTGGGGCGGCCGACCGAACCGGGGCGGCCGGCGTCCACGATCGCGGAGATCTGGGCGGGGGAGGCCTCGGCGGAGGTGTAGGTGTTGACGACGGTCGCCTTGGGCAGGGCGGCGCAGAGCCCGGCGGCGACGGCGGGCGGGAGCGCGGCGGCCGAGGAGCTGACCAGGAGGACACTGCTCAGGTCCCGGCGCTCGGCGATCCCGGAGTTCAGCAGCTCCACCGCCATCGACGGCACCAGGAAGACGGTGCCCGCGCCGTACTCCTCGACCACCCGGCCGAACTCCTCCGCGTCGAAGCGCGGCAGGCAGATCGTGGCCGGCTGCGCGGTCAGCGCGTTCACCAGGACGACCTGGGCGGCGTTGGTCCCGATCGGGAAGGCGTGCACCGCGTAGCGCGAGTGCGCGTACGGGCGGGGGCGGGGGTTGAGGACGAGCCCGGCGGTCAGGCTGGCGTGCGCGGCCCGGACGCCCTTCGGGGTGCCGGTGGTGCCGGAGGTGCCGATGATCTGGGCGAGGTCCCCGGGAGCGGCCCGATGCGGCGGTTCGGCGCCGCTGCCCTCGCCGTCACCGCTGCCCTCGCCGTCACCGCTGCCCTCGCCGTCACCGCTGCCCTCGCCGTCACCGCTGCCCTCGCCGTCACCGCTGCCCTCGCCGTCACCACTGCCCTCCAGGTCGTCGAGGGTGAAGGTGGGCAGAGCGGTGTGCGGCCCGTTCCCGGCTATCGCCCAGCGCGCCCCCGCGGCGTCGACGAGCCGCGCGACGTCCGCCCCGGAGAGGTCCGCGCGGATCACCAGCCCCGCCGCGCCCGCGTAGTGCGCGGCCAGGAACGCCACGGCGTACGCGTCCCACTCCCGGTTGTCGAGCAGCAGCGCCACCCGGTCCCCGGGCCGTACCCCGGCCCGGGCCAGCCCGTGCGCGGCCCGCACCGCCCGTTCGCGCCACCGGCCGTAGGTGAGGCTGCCGCCGCCCGGCACCAGCAGCGCCTCCCGGTCGGGGTGCAGCGCCGCCCGGTGGTCCAGCAGGGCGGGGAGGGTGAGGGGCACGGGGACGGGGACGGGCTGAGCGTTGATGACGACTCCCGGAGGGGCTGCTGACCGCTGAGTGATCCAGAACGTATCGGAGCAGTGAAGGAAGGCGCCAGATCCGTTCACATGTCGTCACGACCGCCCGTCGGCGGCGGGCGTGTGGACGGGACAATGACGGGCGTGACCGACGTGACGCTGAACCTCTGGCGCCGGCCCCTCGGCGCGGTACCGGCCGAGGTGTGGGACCGGACCGACCTGACCGTGCTCATCCTCGCCGAGACCGGCCTGACCGAACTGCCGCCCGAGGTCGGCGGGTTGCGACGGCTTCGCACCCTCGACCTCGGGCACAACCGGCTCACCGGCGTGCCCGCCGAACTGGGCGAGCTGACCGGGCTCGCCGACTTCCTCTACCTGCACGACAACGCGCTGACCGCGCTGCCGGCCGCGCTCGGCCGCCTCACCGCGCTGCGCTACCTCAACGTCGGCGACAACCGGCTCACCGAACTCCCCGCCACCATCGGCGACATGACAGCCCTGGTCGAGCTGCGCGTCCAGCGCAACCGGCTCACGGCGCTGCCCGACCGCCTCGGCGAACTGACCGCCCTGCGTGAACTCTGGCTGTGCGGGAACCACTTGACCACCCTGCCGGACACCTTCGGCGGCCTCACCGCGCTGCGCGAACTCGAACTGCGGGACAACGCGCTCGCCGAGGTCCCGCCGGTGCTCGCCGGGCTGCCGCTGCTGCGCCGGCTCGACCTTCGGGGCAACCGGATCACCGAACTGCCGCACTGGCTGGCCGAACTGCCCGCACTGGAGAAGCTGGACCTGCGGTGGAACGAGGCGCGCCCCTCGCCGCGGCTGCTCGGCGCGCTCGACGCGCGCGGCTGCGCCGTCCTGTTCTGAGCGGCCGCGGATAAAGATCACCACGGCGGTCGGCGCCCTGTTATCGTGGATCGCATGAAGCGCGCTGCACTCGCCACGACGACGCCGGAGAGAGTCCCGGTGCGCTGACTGCTGACCTAGTCCGAAGCCCCGGGGCGAGTGCCCCGGGGCTTCGCCGTTTCCGGACCACTCGCCCGCAGATCCGAGTGGAGACCACCCCATGCACAACCACGCCGCGCACAACCACGCCGCGCACAACCACGCCGCGCACGACCGCCCTGCGCACGACCACCCCGCGCACGACCACCGCAAGCTCGGCCGCGAACTCGACCTGTTCGACACCGACCCGCTGATGGGCTCCGGCCTGCCCTACTGGCTGCCCGACGGCGCCGCGATCCGGCACACCCTGGAGGAGTTCATCCGCGAGCGCGAGCGGCGGGCCGGCTACCGCCACGTGTACTCGCCGGTGCTCGGCAAGCGCGAGCTGTACGAGATCTCCGGCCACTGGGCGCACTACCGCGACGACATGTTCCCACCCATGGAACTGGGCTCGGAGGAGATGGTGCTCCGGCCGAGCCTCTGCCCGCACCACGCCCTGATCTACCGCTCCCGACCCCACAGCTACCGGGAACTCCCTCTGCGGATGGCCGAGTTGGGTGGCATGTACCGCTCCGAACTGTCCGGCGTGCTGGGCGGGTTGACCAGGGTCCGGGCGATCCAGCTGAACGACGCGCACGTGTTCTGCGCCCCGGAGCAGGCCGCCGACGAAGCCGTCGCCGCACTGGAGCTGATCCGCGCGGCACACCGCGCGCTCGGCATCGAACCGGTCCGCTACCGGCTCTCGCTGCCCGGCGCGGGCGGCAAGTACGTGGCGGATCCGGCCCTCTGGGAGCGGGCCACCGCGCTGCTCACCGACGTGCTGGAACGCTCCGGCGTGCCGTTCGAGGCCGCGGAGGGCGAGGCCGCCTTCTACGGGCCGAAGATCGACGTGCAGATCGCCGACGGCGCCGGGCGCGAGTTCACCCTCTCCACCGTGCAGATCGACTTCCACCAGCCCGAGCGGTTCGGCCTGCACTACATCGGCCCGGACGGCGCGAAACACCGGCCGGTGATGGTCCACCGCAGCGTGATCGGCAGCGTGGAGCGGGTGGTCGCCCACCTCATCGAGCTGTACGGCGGCGCGTTCCCGGCCTGGCTCGCCCCGGCGCAGGTGGTGCTGCTGCCGGTCTCCGAGGGCGAACTGCCGCAGGCCGAGCGGCTCCGGCGGCGCTGCCTCGACCTCGGGTTGCGCGCCGAGGTCGCCGGGCCCGGGCACGGCAGCCTGGGCGCCCGGATCCGGGCGGCGCGCCTGGTGCCGTACCAGGCCGTGATCGGGGCCAAGGAGGCCGTGGACGACCGGGTCGCGCTGCGGCTGCGGGACGGCCGCCGGCTCGAACCGCTGCCCGCGGAGGAGGCGTGGGCCAGGATCGGCGCGCTGGTGGCGGCGTGCAGCGCCGACCTCTGGGCGGACGACCCCGCGCGCCGGCCGGGCGTGGCGGCTCAGTAGGACTGGAGCTCGATCAGATGGCCGTCCGGGTCCCGCAGGTGGGCGCTGCGCAGGTCCGGGCCCCACTGGGGCCGGTCGGTCGGGCCGACGACCGGGGTGCCGCCGTGGCGCAGGCAGAGGGCGAACGCGTCGTCCACGGAGGCCACCCTGAAGACCAGCATCGCGGCGTCCTGGGCGGGGGCGGCCGGGCGTTCGGGCAGGCCGGTGGTGCCCAGGGCGGCGGCCATCGCGGCGCGGTCGAAGAGCACCAGGACGGCCTGCCCGTCGACGTCCCAGTTGGCGTAGGGGCCGTCGGGGGCGCCCTTGACCAGGGCGGCGCCGGTGAGGGGCGGCAGGACCGCCCGGTAGAACCCGAAGCACTCGGCGAAACGGGTCACGAGCAGGCGGGGATACAGGGCGTCCACGGTCGAAGCTCCCGGGCTCGAGGATTCAGCGGGTCGGATCAGTCCGATATTGGTGGGTCGGCACCCACTATAGGGACGAACCCTAGACTGACGCCATGGCCCCAGAACCCCCGCTCCCCGAATCCCCGCTGCCCGCCCCTTCCCTGCCCGCTCCTTCCCTGTCCGCTCCCTCCCTGCCGCCGACGCTGCTCGACCTCAGCACCTACCTGCTCTCCCGGATCGGCCGGACGGCACGGGGCCGTCTCGCCGAGCAGCTCGCCGAACACGGCCTCCGGCTCTGGGACATGGCCGTGCTGGCCGCGCTCGCCGACTTCGGGCCGCACGCCCAACGGGACCTGGTCCAGCGGCTGGGCATCGACCCGAGTGACCTCGCCAAGGTCGCCGACCAGCTGGCCGCCGCCGGGTACGTCGAGCGCGTCCGCGACGTGGCGGACCGGCGGCGGGTCTCGGTGTCGGTCACCGGCGCCGGGCGGGCGCTGCTCGCGGAGCTGGACGCCCGGGCGCGCGCGGTGCAGGACGAAGTGCTGGCGCCGCTGGACGCGCGGGAGCGGCAGTTGCTGCACGGCCTGCTGCTGCGCGTCCACCAGGGACACCAGGGGCCGGGGGAGCGGCGCGGCCTCTGAGGCCCGCTCAGCCGGTCGGCCCGGGGCGGCGGGCACCGGCGAACTCGCCGGCCCAGCGCGGGACGTCGAGGACGTGCTCGACCCGGGCGACCGGCGTCCCGGTGCGCTCGGCGTGGATCATCGCGCCGTCGCCGACGTGGATCCCGACGTGGTGCAGCGGCGCGTCCGGGCGGGAGAAGAACAGCAGGTCGCCCGGGGCGAGGGCGTCACGCTCCACCGGGGCACTGCGGTGGAACTGGGCGACGGTGTAGTGCCCGAGCTCGACCGTGCCGTGGCTGGCCCGGTACCAGCAGTAGAGGGACAGGCCGCTGCAGTCGAAGCCGACCGTGCTCTCGCCCATGCAGACGCCGTCCAGGTAGCCGTTCTCGTCGTCGCAGAAGCCGAGGCTCGCCCCCAGCCGGTCGCCGCCGCCCCAGGCGTACGGCACGCCGAGCTGGGCGGTGGCCACCTCGGCGACCCGGCGGCCCAGGGCGGCGGACGCGGGCGCCGGGGTGTCCGACCGGGTTGTCGCGGTCGCGGCCGCGACCGGAGCGAGGGTCGGGACGAGCCCCGCCCCGAGTGCCAGGCCGAGCATCCGGCGCCGGCGGACCCCGGAGGCCTCGTCGCGGTACGGCGGTCGGGATTCCATGGGTGACCTCCTGGTGTCGGCGTGGCGTCGGCGCGTGCGGGTGGCGGCCACCAGGATTCCGGCCGGGCGGGTCGGCCCGCCATCACCCGCAACGGTGAATCGTGGACGCAACGGGCCCGTGGCGGACGGGAAAGCGCTGGTAAATGGTTTGACGGTCGTTCAGGAGAGGCCAACGATGGGCGCGAACGTTCGGCCGCGACCCTTCGGAGTGCCCCTTGAACAGCGCAGTCAAGCTGATCCGCAGCTCCCGCCTCACCCCGGCCGTCGACTACGCCTACGCGGCCCTGGTCGACGCCCCGGCCCGTTCGCTCTGGCTCGCCGGCGCCTGCCCGCTCGACGCAGAGGGGCGGACGGTCGCCGTCGGCGACTACGCGGGCCAGGCGCACCAGGTGATGCGGAACCTGATAACCGTGCTGGAGGACGCCGGTGCCGGGCTGACCGACGTCGCCCGCACGACGGTGTACGTGGCCTCCGCCGACCAGGCCGACCTGGTCGCGGTGTGGGACGTGTACCGCGCCTACATGGGGGAGCACGACGCCCCCAGCACGCTGCTGGGGGTGTCGGTGCTCGGCTACGACGACCAGCTGGTGGAGGTGGAGGCGGTGGCCGTCCTGCCGTGACGCCTTCCGGCCTCCCGGTGTCCGGATTAGGAAACCGATCGTTCGGTTTTTCCCCGGATAGGTGAGGTGTGGCGGCGGTGCCGCTTTCGGTCGTCCGGCGAAGGAGCGGCGGCCCGTAGGCGAAATGCGGAGGATGCGGGCGGGAGGGGAGAAGCGTTTGAGGCGATTCCCCGACATCATCTTGTCGTCCGTAGGCCACCGGTAGCTAAGATACGGGGTGTTTGGTTTTGTTTTCCGGGAGCTCTGGGTGGGGTGGTTGCGGTGGTTCGGCAGGAGCGGGCGGTCCGGACGCGTCGGCTGATCCTGGAGGCGGCGGCGTCGGTCTTCGACGAGTTCGGCTACGAGGGCGCCACCATCGGCGAGGTGGTCGCGCGGGCCGGTGTGACGCGTGGTGCGGTGTATTTCCATTTCGCCTCCAAGCGGGATCTGGCCCAGGGCGTCGTCGAGGAGCAGTTCGTCCAGGACGGTGTGCCCGAACGGGTCTGCAAACTCCAGGAGTTCGTGGACACCGGGATGGTGGTGGCGTATCTGATGCCACGTGATCCGCTGCTGAGCGCGGGGGCCCGGCTCTCGCTGGGCCAGGACGTCTTCGACGACCTCGGCGGCGGCGCGATCCCCGGCTGGATCAGCCGGCTGGAGGCGCTGCTGGTCGCGGCCGGCGAGCGGGGTGAACTGCTGCCGCACGTCGTCCCGGCCGACACCGCGTGGCTGGTCACGGCGGCGTGGACGGGTGTGCAGATCCAGTCGCAGAAGCTGTCCGGGCGCGCGGACTTGGAACGGCGGGCCGCCGGGCTGTTCCAGCACCTGATGCCGAGCATCACGGTGCCGGGTGTGCTCGGCTCGCTGCAGATGGGCCCGGACCGCGGTGCCCAGGTGGTCGCCGAGGTGGCGGCCGCCCGCGCGGCGGCGGAGGGCGCCGGGGCGCAGGGCGGGGCGCGGTCGGCCGCCCGGCCGGTCGCGGTCGCGGTCGCGGACGAGGTCGGTGTGGGCTGACGGTCCGGCACCGGCCGGAAATCGCTTCGGCTGGTGCGGAGTTGACCAGGGCTCGGTGGCCCCCTGTGCGCGGGGGCGTCCGGGCGGTGGTCGGCCCGGTGGTCGGCCCGGTGGTCGGTCCGACGGTCGGTCCGACGGTCGGCCGACCGGCGGTGCGCGCGGAGTGCGGGCGAATTGGTGGCGGCGCGGGATCCACGGGGGTCCGACGCCGCCTTCGGTTTGCCCGCACTCCGCTGCGCGTGGTGGCCGGTTCGTGGCGCAGGGTGGCCGCCGCGCCCGTCTGTCCGAGTCGGGCCGCCCATTCCTAGAAACAAACAGCACGTTCGGTTTTGTATTGACAAACCGCGCGTCCTGTTTTTGACTGGTGACAGTCGCCCTAGGGGTGTCGACCCGGGTGCCGGCCGCGGCGGATCGGCCTGCGGCGTTCCGTGTGATTGGGGTGGTCATCGTGGAAATTCGGGTGCTCGGGGCGTTGGACGTCCGGGTGTGCGGGGTGTCGGTGGTGCCATCGGCGCCGAAACCGCGGCAGGTGCTGGGGCTGCTGGCCCTGCGGGCCGACCAGGTGGTGTCGGCCGGGGTGCTGGCCGAGGAGCTGTGGTCGGGCCGCCCGCCGCGCAGCGCGCGCACGACGGTGCAGACGTACGTGCTGCAACTGCGCGACATGATCGACCGGGCGCTCGGGCAGGTCGCCCCGGCGGCAGGGGTCTCCTGCGCCAAGGACGTGCTGGTGACCTCGCCGGGCGGCTACATGCTGAACAGCGGCGGCGGGTTGACGGACGTCCGGGAGTTCGAGCGCCTGGCCGGCATGGGCTACCGGGCCATGGACGGCGACGACCACCCGCTGGCCGCCCGGATGCTCGGCGAGGCGCTCGGCCTGTGGCGCGGTCCGGCCTTCGCCGACGTCCTGGCGGGTGGCCAACTCGCCGTCGAGGCCAAGCGGTTGGAGGAGACCCGGCTCTGCGCGCTGGACCAGCGGATCGAGGCCGACCTGCGGCTGGGCCGCCACCGCGTCCTGCTCGCCGAACTCACCGTCCTGGTCGACCGCTACCGCACCCACGAGAGCCTGCACAGCCAGTACATGATCGCCCTGCACCGCTCCGGCCGACGGGGCGAGGCCCTGGAGGCCTACCAGCGCCTGCGCAACACCCTGGTACGGGAGTTGGGCATGGAGCCGTCCACCGGACTGCGACGGCTCCAGCGCTCCATCCTGCTGGCCGGCCCGGAGCGGCCCGAGCGCCCCGAGCGTTCGGAGCGCCCGGAGCGCGAGGCGGCCGCGACCGCTTCGCCGGAGGGGTCCGTGGCCCGGTTCACCCGGGTCGGCTGAGGACGCGCGGCAGGCGCCGTCGCTACCGGGGCGCTGCTCGTGTGTGGTCGGAACGTGCTCGTCGTTGTGAGGGGTGTGGGTCGGGTGGTGCAGGAGAGGTCGGAACGGACACGCGGACGGCTGGTCGAGGCGGGGGCGGTGCTGTTCGACCGCTGCGGCTATGCGGGGGCCACGCTCGGCGAGATCGCCGGCGCCGCGGGAGTGACGAAGGGTGCGCTCTACTTCCACTTCGCGTCCAAGGAGGAGCTGGCGCAGGCGGTGTTCCAGCGGGCCGAGCGCTCGCTGCGGGGCGCCTGCGGCGGTCTGCGGGCCACTTCCTCCCCCCTGCAGACGCTGATCGACGTGGGCTACTGGCTGGTCGACGCCCTGGGGTCGGACGCGGTGGTCCGGGCGGCGTTCCGCCTCGGCCGGGAGGGCGGCTGGCAGTCGAGGACCGCCGCGTTCGCTCCCGCCACGCCCGCCCCCGGCGCGCCGGTCGCGGGCGTGCGGGGCTTCCACGGCGTCTGGGCCGGTGTCGTCCGGGAGTTGCTGACCGGTGCCCGGCGCGCCGGCGAGCTGCGCGACCGCTCGGGCGATCCCGGCCCGGAGACCCTGGTGGTGGCGGCAGCCTGCGGGCTGGAGGTCGTCTTCGGTGACGGCTGCCCGGGCGAGGAGCGCGCCCGCCGGGTCGGCGCCCTGTGGGAGTGGCTGCTGCCCTGCCTCGTCCCCCCGGGCTCCTCAAGCGCCTACCGGACCAGGCCGCTGACGTCGCTGCCGGGCTGAGCAGGCGGTTCAGGGGCGGACAGGCGGGGTGCCTGGTGCGGCGCGCCCCGCCCCGGGCCGGTCACGCCGTGTGGAGGCGCTCCGCCAGGCCGGCGGCCGTGAAGGCGGCCACCAGGTCGTCTCGGTCCTCGGTGAAGTGGGCCCAGCTGTCGTGGTGGACGAGGACGACCCGGCGGGCGTCGAGGATCGCGGCGGCCTCGGCGGCCTGGGCGCTGTCCAGGACGATGGGCGCGCCGTCGAAGAGGGCGGCGAAGCGGGGAGCCCCGGCGAAGAGGATCGCGGTGTCCACGGGGGCGAAGCGTTCGGCGATCTCCCCGACGGCGGGGAGGGAGGCGTTGTCCCCGCTGACGTAGACGGTGGGCAGCCCGTCCCCGGTCAGGACGAAGCCGACGACCTGGCCGGTGGCGGCCTCCACCTCCTCGCGGGCCCCGGGCCCGTGGAGGGCGGGCACGCCGGTCACGGTGAGGGTGCCGCCGCCGGGGCGGTCCAGCGTGACCGACTCCCAGTCGGCCAGTCCCCGGGCCGTGCCGCCGAGGCGCAGGCCGCCGCCGGGGGTGGTGAGGGTGAGCGGGACGTCGGCGAGCAGGGCCCGGCCGGAGTGGTCGAGGTTGTCGGGGTGCTCGTCGTGGGAGAGCAGGACGACGTCGACGCGGCCGGCGTCGGCGGGGCTCCCGGAGGAGGGCGCGGTCTTGGTGAGGAGCGGGCCGCCCGGCCGCTGGTAGTCGCCCGGGCCGTCGAAGGTCGGGTCGGTGAGGAAGCGCAGGCCTCCGTACTCGAAGAGGGCGGTCGGGCCGCCGAAGAGGCGGACGGGGAACTGCTCGACGGTCGTGTCGGAAGAAGCCATGGTGAAGCACACCTCACGGTTGAGAGTGGTTTATCCGTGAGGAAAGCTAGCCGGTTCTCACGGATGAGTGCAAGCGCTACCATGAGACTCATGACGGACGCCGCGGACACCGCCACTGACGAGACCGACGTGCCACCCGCGCCGGGCGAGCAGCGGTACCCCTCGCTCGCCCTGGTCAACAGCGCCGTCACGCTGCCCGGCGGACACGTCGTCGACAGCCTCGGCACGCCGGCCGCCGCCGGCCGGTGGCTCCTGGAACACGGCCTCGCCCCGGCCGACGCGGGCCTTCAGGAGATGTGCACGGCGCAGGTGCGCTCGATGCGCGAACAGGTCAGGACGCTGTTCGCCGCCCGCGTCGCGGAGCTGCCCGCACCCTCCTCCGCCCTGGCCGCCGTCAACGACGCCCTGACCCGCCTGCCCACGGCCCGGCTGCTGCGGTGGGACGACGGCAGCGGCCCCTACCGCGCGGCCCCCCACCCCACCACCGAGATCGTCGACCACGCCCTGGCCGCCCTCGCCGCCGACGCCGCCGACCTGCTCACCGGGCCCGAAGCGGCCCGTCTCACCGCCTGCGGCTCCACCCCGTGCACCCGGTACCTCCTCCGGCACGGCCGGCGCCACTGGTGCTCCACCCGCTGCGGCGACCGCGCCCGCGCGGCCCGCGCCTACGCCCGGCGCACCCGGCCCCAGCCCGACTGACCGGGCCGGCGCCCTCGACCGGCGCCCTCGCCGACGGCCCTGGTCGGCACCCCTGGCCGGTGCGGGCCGCACCCCCCGGGCCCGGTCCGTGCGAGCCGCGTTCGAACGGGCCGAATGTCAGTGCGGCTCGCCATGATGGCGGTATGAAGGACGCAGCCACCCTGGCCCCTCCCGCCGCCCTGGCCTCCCCTCAGGCCTACGCCGACGCCGTCGCCGCCGCCGTACGGGCCGCCGCCGCGTACTACGCCGACGGCTCCGCCCCGCTCGGCGACGACGAGTACGACGCCCTGGTGCGGGCGATCGAGGCCTACGAGCACGAGCACCCGGACGAGGCGCTGCCCGAGTCGCCCACCGGCAAGGTGGCCGGCGGCGCGGCGGTCGGCGACGTCCCGCACAGCGCGCCGATGCTCTCCCTCGACAACGTCTTCTCGGCCGAGGAGCTGGAGTCCTGGGCGGCCGGCCTGGAGCGCCGGCTCGGCCGGCCGGTCGCCGCCTGGTGCGTCGAACCGAAACTGGACGGCCTCGCCGTCGCCGCCCGCTACCGGGCCGGCCGGCTCACCCAGGTGCTGACCAGGGGCGACGGCCTGGCGGGGGAGGACATCACCGCCGCCGCCGACGCCGTGCTCGGCCTGCCCGCCCGGCTCGCCGAACCGGTCGACGTCGAGCTGCGCGGCGAGGTGCTGCTCACCCACGAGCAGTTCGAGCAGGCCAACGCCGTCCGCACCGCGCACGGCGCCACCCCGTTCGCCCACCCGCGCAGCGGCGCGGCCGGCACCCTGCGCGCCAAGGACCGCGCCTACCGCGTCGAACTCACCTTCTTCGCCTACGACGCCCTCGGCCTGCCCGGCCTCGACCACGCCGACCTGCTCGCCCGGCTGGCCGTCCTCGGTGCCAACACCGCCGCCAGCACCGATGCCGCGCCGCGCCGCTGCGCGACCCTCGCCGAGGCACAGCAGCGGATCGACGAGATCGCGGGCCTGCGCGCCGCGCTGCCCTTCGGGATCGACGGCGTGGTGGTGAAGGCGGACGCGGTGGCCGACCAGGAGGCGGCCGGGTCCGGCTCCCGCGCGCCGCGCTGGGCGGTGGCCCGCAAGCTGGCGGCGCAGCACAAGGTCACCCGGCTGCTCGGCGTCGAGTGGAACGTCGGCCGCACCGGGATCATCGCGCCCCGGGCCGTCCTCGAACCGGTGGTGATCGACGGCGTCACCGTCACCTACGCGACCCTGCACAACCCGGCCGACATCGGGCGCCGCGGGCTGATGATCGGCGACCAGGTGTTCGTCTACCGGGCCGGCGACGTGATCCCGCGGGTCGAGGCGCCCCTGGTCGACCAGCGCACCGGCGCCGAGCAGCCGATCGCCTTCCCCGAGGTCTGCCCGCGCTGCGGCGACGCCATCGACACCTCCGAGCAGCGCTGGCGCTGCGTGCGCGGCCGGGCGTGCCAGGCGGTCGCCTCGGTGATCTACGCGGCCGGGCGCGACCAGCTCGACATCGAGGGCCTCGGCGGCACCCGCGCCGTCCAACTGGTCGAGGCCGGGCTGGTCGGCGACCTCGCCGACCTGTTCACCCTCACCCGGGAGCAGCTGCTCACCCTGGAGCGGATGGGCGACACCAGCGCCGACAACCTGCTCGCCGCGATCGAGACCGCCCGCAGCCGCCCGCTGAACCGGGTGTTCTGCGCCCTCGGCATCCGCGGCACCGGCCGGACGATGTCCCGCCGACTCGCCGCGCACTTCGGCAGCATGGCCGCGATCCGCGCCGCCGACGCCGCGGCGCTGGCCGGCGTGGACGGTATCGGCGTCGAGAAGGCCGCCGTGATCGTCGCCGAACTCGCCGATGTGGCACCGCTGTTGGACCGGCTCTTGGCGCAGGGCGTCGGCACGGCGGTGACCGAGCCGACGGCTCCCGCCGACCGGGCCGCGGACGGCGGCGCGGCGGCTGCGGACGACACCGCGGCGGGCCCGCTGGCCGGCCAGAGCGTGGTCGTCACCGGCAGCATGACCGGAGCCCTCGCCGAGCTCTCCCGCAACGCGATGAACGAGCTGATCGAACGCGCCGGCGGCAAGGCCTCCTCGTCGGTGTCCAAGCGCACCACCCTCCTCGTCGCGGGCGAGAAGGCCGGCTCCAAGCGTGCCAAGGCGGAGGAGCTCGGAGTGCCCGTCATGACCCCGGAGGAGTTCGCCGCCCTGGTCGCCGAGCAGCTCGGCTAGGCCGGCCGCGGCCGGCCAACCGGCCGGACAGCCGGACAGCCGGACAGGACCTGGGCCCGGAAGGCCAGTTGATCGCCCGCGCCAAGGGTGCGGTAGGGTGGCCGACGCCGTGTACGACCGCGACTCAAGGAGGTGAGCCCCATTACCGGTATGTCCGAGCGGGTGCTCCCGGAGCGCGGCCGTGCGGGCGCGTCGCGCGCGTAGCGCGGACGCGTCGGCGCGGTGTCGGCCCTTGCGGGAGCCCTGACGGAGTCGTTCGTCCTCCTCCCGATTCCCCCAAGGGGTCATCTTGTCGGTTTTTGCCTCCGCAGCTCTCCGTTCCTCGGTCGTCGCCCGGCTGCGTGCCGCCGGTTGCGTGTTCGCCGAGGACGAGGCGCGGGTCCTGCTCTCCGCCGCCGCGACACCGGCCGACCTGGCCGTGATGGTCCGGGCCCGGGCCGAGGGCCGGCCGCTGGAACACGTCGTCGGCTGGGCCGAGTTCGCCGGGCTGCGGATCGCCGTCGACCCGGGCGTGTTCGTGCCGCGCCGCCGCAGCGAGTTCCTGGCCGCCACGGCCACCGAGCTCACCGGCCCGGGCGCCGTGGTCGTCGACCTCTGCTGCGGCAGCGGCGCCCTCGGCGCCGCCGTGGCGGCCACCGCCGCGCACCCGGTCGAGCTCTACGCGGCCGACGTCGACCCGGTCGCCGTCCGCTGCGCCCGCCGCAACCTCACCGGGCCCGGGGCCCCGGTCTTCGAGGGCGACCTGTTCGTCGCGCTGCCCGCCGCCCTGCGCGGCCGGATCGACGTCCTGCTCGCGAACGTCCCGTACGTCCCCAGCGCCGACATCGCGCTGCTGCCGACGGAGGCCCGGCTGCACGAGGCCCGGCCGGCGCTGGACGGCGGTGCCGACGGTCTGGACGTGCTGCGCCGGGTGGCCGCCGAGGCGCCGCACTGGCTGGCCCCGGGCGGGTCGCTGCTGTTCGAGACCAGCGAACGGCAGACCCCGACGGCCCTGGCCGTCGCCCGCGCGGCCGGCCTCGACGCCGTCGACGCCTGGTGCGAGGACCTGGACGCGACGGTCGTCACCGCGACCCTGCGCTGACGGGGCTGCAGCCCGCCCCCGCCTCCCGCCTCCCGGTGGCAGGGGCGGGCCCGGTGGCCGGCTGGGCGCTCACAGCTCGCGGATCTCACGCCTGGTCAGCGCGTACCCGAACGCGCCCGTCAAACAGAGCCCGGTCGTCGCGAACACCCCCCGGCTCCCGAAGGCGTCCACCGCCGCGCCGGCCGCGATCACCGAGATCGGGAAGACTCCCAGCGCGCAGAAGGTGACGGCCGCCATGACCCGGGCCAGCAAGGCGGGCGGGGTGCTCTTCTGCACGCCGGTGACGATCAGGACGTTGGTCACCGTGCTGGCGCCGCCGGCCAGGCAGAGCAGCAGCACGGCGCCGACGAGGCCGGTGAACGGCACCAGCCCGATCGCCGTACCCATCACCAGACCGGAGAGCATCGCCGTGCGGCCCCGCGAGCGCACCTCGGTGAGGCCGGCCGCGAACAGGCCGCCGACCAGCGCACCGCCGGTGAACGCGGCCAGCAGCAGGCCCAGCCCGACGGCACCGGCGCCGAAGCCGTGGGTGGCCAGGGTCGGCAGGGCGACACGGGTGGCGCCGCCCACCGTCAGGTTCGCGATCACCGTCACCGTCAGCACCGCGCGCAGCAACGGCGACTCCCGCAGCAGGCCACGGAAGTTCTTCGGTACGGAGGCACGTTCGGAAATCGGGCCGGCGGGTGCGACGAGGCTGCCGCGACCGATCAGCAACAGCGTGGCCGCCGACACGGCGAAGGTGGCCGCGTCCAGGCCCAGTGCGGCGGCCGGGCTGAGCCAGGCGACCAGCGGGCCGGCCAGCGCCGGACCGAGCAGACCGGCGCCGAAGGTGACCGTACTGTTCAGTGCGTTGCCCGCATGCAGGTCCTCGGAGGGCAGCAGGGTCGGGGTGATCGCCCAGGCGGCCGGCAGGAACACCCCTGCTCCGAGGCCGACCAGCAGCGCGAGCCCGCCGATCAGCCAGAAGTTCGCCGCCCCGCCGGCGGCGATCGCGCACAGCCCGGCGGTGGCGAGCAGCCGGCCGAGGTCGGCGGCCAGCATCACCCGCCGGGCGCCGAACCGGTCGGCGAGCATCCCGCCGAGCGGGGTGGCGGCCAGCCGTCCCGCGCCGTAGGCGGCGACCACCAGACTCAGCTGGCGGGCGCCTCCGGCGAGGGAGTAGACCAGCAGCGGCAGGGCGACCACCTGGAACGCGTTGCCGAACTCCGAGGTGCCCTGCCCGATCACCAGCAGCCGGAAGCCCCGCGCACGCAGGGGCGCGACGCTGATCCGGGGGCGGAACCGCAACAGCCCCGCCGCGCCGCCTGCTCGCGCGCCGCCCGTCCCTGCGCCGCCCGTCCCCGTGCTGCCCGTCCCCGTACTGCCCGTCCCCGTACTGCCCGTCCCCGTACTGCCCGTCCCCGCGTTGTCCGTCCCCGTATCGCTTGCTCCCGCGCCGCTAGCCATCGAGCGAGACCGGCAGCGACTCCAGGCCGCGCAGCATGATCGTGTTGCGCCAGGGCAGGGTCTCCTCCGCGGCGGCCAGCTCGATCCGCGTGAAGCGCTCCAGCAGGCCGGTCAGCGCGACCTCGCTCTCCAGCTTGCCGAGGAAGGAGCCGAGGCACCGGTGCAGGCCCTGCCCGAAGGCCAGGTGGCCCGGATCGCCCCGGTCCAGGATCAGCCGGTCGGGATCGGTGAATCGGGCCGGGTCCCGGTTGGCCGCGCCGAGCGAGAGCAGCACCAGCTCGTCCGCCGGGATCTCCACGTCGTCGACCATCACGTCGGCGTTCGTGAACCGCAGCGTGGCCATGCTCACCGGAGACTCGTAGCGGAGGAACTCGTCGATCGCGACCGGCATCGCCGCCGGGTTGGCGCGCAACCAGGTGAGCTGGTCGGGGTGGTGGAGCAGCGCCAGGGTGGCGGTGCCGAGCAGGTTGACGGTGGTCTCGTGGCCGCCGATCAGCAGCAGGAAGACCATCGAGAACACCTCCCGCTCGGTGAGTTCACCGGCGTCACAGGCCTGGACCAGGTCGGTCAGGATGTCCGCGCTCGGCGACGCCCGCCGGGCCGTCATCAACTCGCGCAGGTAGTCGTTCAGTTCGGCGGTGGCCTGGTCGAAGGTCATGTCGCCGCCCTGGGTGAGGATCGCCGTCGACCAGGTGCGGAAGGCCTGCATGTCCTCCGGGGGGAAACCCAGCAGCTCACAGATGATCATGATCGGCAGCGGGAAGGCGAAGTCCGTCACCAGGTCGGCGGTCTCCCGCCCACGCAGCCCGTCCAGCAGGCCGCTGGCGATGCGCTCGACCAGCGGTCGCATCAGATCGACCCGCCGGCGGGTGAAGACGCCCTGGATCAGCCGGCGCAGCCGGGTGTGGTCCGGCGGGTCGCTGTTGAGCATGTGGACCACCTCCGAACCGAGCGTCAGGCCGGAGCCCCGCCCGCTCGCGATGGCCTGGCTGCGGCGGACGTCCTGCCCGAAGCGCGGGTCCATCAGCGCGGCCCGGACGTCCTGGTAGCGCGTCACCAGATAGACCGGCAGGCCCTCGCCGAACTCCACGACGGAGACCGCGCCGGCCTCGCGGATCCGGGTGAGCGTGGGGTAGGGGTCGCGGATGAAGGCGGACATCCGCGCGGCGGCGTCGTCGACCGCGGTGGTCATGGATCACTCCTCGGGCTCGAACTCCGGCAACTACACGGTCAGCGACGGGAAGGGCCAGCGGCGCACCCGCATGGGCAGGAACCAGGCGCGGCCGGCCTGTTCGGCGATCAGGCCGGCCGCGGCGAAGTCCCGGTGGACGGCGTCCGGCAGCCGGCCGACCTCGACGCCCTCGGCCAGCGCCTCGACCTGCGCCAGGTGGCCCGGCTCGTCGATGGTGAACAGCTCCAGCGTCCCGAACCGGCGGTCGCGCACCTCGACGAAGCCGGGGCCGCGCCGGAAGACGCACTTGCTCGGGTAGTACGTGGCGCGCCAGTCGGTGACGACGTCCTCGGGGCCGCCGGTCAACTGCTCGGGCGGGTACAGGTGGTGGAACCGGCGCTGTGCCGCGCAGCCGTCCGTGCAGTCGGCCTGCCAGAGCACGGCCAGCCCCTGCCCGGTCGCCTCGCGCAGCAGCATCAGCGCCCGCGCGGAGGCCGCCGGCGCGTCCGCGCAGAGCCGCACCGGCTCGGTCAGCCGCAGGCAGCGGACCCCGGCGCGGTGCAGTTCGGTGACCTCCGCCTCCGCCGGGCCGGACAGGGTGCGGTGGCCGAGCGCGAAGCCCGGCAACTCCCGGGCGGCGGGGTCGTAGTCGAGCCAGAGCTCGACCTCCGGGCCGGCCGCGCGCCAGGATGCGGCATCGGTCCTTCCCACAACGGTCCTTTCCACAACGGTCCTTTCCGCAACGGCTCTTCCGGCATCGGTCCTTCCGGCATCAGTCCGTTCAGCCGATCGTGACGGCATCGAGCACCTCCTCGGCGCGAGGGCGGGCGGCGGCGGGGCCGTGCCGGTGCTGCATCCGCATCAGCACCTGGTTGTCGGACTCGACGGCGACCTGGAGGAAACCGTCCCCGTCGTGGAACAGCAGGCCCAGCGCGGTGAAGCGCTCCAGCACCGGCTCGACCGCCGCCGCGCCGCCGGGGACCTTGGCGGCCAGCGCGGCGGTCGAGCGGGGCTGGTTCAGCAGCCGGAAGGCGGCGAGCTCCACCGGATCGGTCAGCTCGACCACCCGCCAGTCGTACCCGGGGCGGGTGTTGACGAGCGCGATCCGCCCGCCCGCGTCCCGGTAGCTGAGCCGGCTGTCGGGGAACCGCGCGATCCAGGTGCCCACCGCCGCGCTCAGCCGCTCCGCGAGGTCGCCGCCGATCCCGCGCGGCGGTGCGCTGAACACGTAGGCCAGTTCGGCCAGTTCGCTCTCCGGCAGGCGGTAGGTCGCGCCGTACTGGATGGCCGGTCGGGTGATCGCGAAGCCCAGCTCGGGGCGGTCGAAGTACGGGCTGAACCGCTCGATCGCGATCCGGCCCGCTCCGGTCGGCGGGTCCAGGTGGTGCAGCACGGGCAGTTGGCGGATCACCGACTCGTAGTCGGCCGGCTGCTCGCCCGGGAAGCCGTAGAGGTAGTTCCAGCTCACCGACACTCCGGCGCTCTGCGCGTCCCGCAGCGCGCGGACGTTCTGGCAGCCCGTCACCCCCTTGTCCATGATCCGCAGGACCCGGGTGCTCAGGCTCTCGATGCCGGGCTGTACCTGGGCCGCGCCCGAGTCGCCGAGGAGTTGGAACTGGTGGCGGCGCAGGTTGGCCTTGATCTCGAAGTGCAGCCGCAGATCCACCGGGAGCTCGGCGAGCGACTTCAGGACGGTGTCGAAGTAGCCCATGTCCAGGATGTTGTCGACCACGTAGACGTCCAACAGCTGGTGGCGTTCGGCGAGCGTGAGCACCTCGGTGAGGAAGTCGGCCGGCGGCTTGGAGCGGAACTCCATCGAGGAGCCGTTGAGCCCGCAGAAGGTGCAGTGGTGCTTCTCGCCCCACCAGCAGCCCCGGGAGCCTTCGACGACCAGCTTGGGATCGACCCAGCCGGCCGCGACGGAGGCGTCGAGCCGCTCGTAGAAGCCGTCGTAGCGGGGCGCCAGGATCGCCGCGGGCGGCAGCGGACGCCTCGTCATCTCGTTGGCCGTCGACTTCCCGGAGCCGTCCCGCCAGCACAGCCCGGGGACGGCGGAGAGGTCGCCGCCTTCCAGGAGTGCCGGGAAGGCGGCCTCGCCCTCGCCGCGCACCACGTAGTCCAGGAAGGGGAAGTTGCGGTGCAGCGCGGCGCCCTGCGGACCGTCGCAGTTCGCGCCGCCGAACACCGTGCGCACCTGCGGGCACCGCTGCTTGAGTAGCCTCGCGGCGGCGAGGCTCGCCGTGTTCTGCTGGAAGGTGGTGGTGAAGCCGACCAGGTCCGGTGGGTCGGCGGCGAGTTCGTCGACCAGTCGGGCGATGAACGCGGGGGCGATCGCGCGGGTGGCCCGGGTCAGTGCGATCTCCTGCTCGCTCGCACCGCTGGTGGCCAGGTACTCGAAGTAGGCCGCGAACTCGCCGTCGCTGTCGTCGATGTCGCCCTCGATGTCGCCCTCGACGCCGGGGGCCGGGCCGTCGTCACCGTACAGCGCACCGGCGAACGCCCAGTCGCCCGCGCCCTGGAAGTAGGACTTCTCGGAGAAGTACTGGTAGTCGTCCACGCCGAAACCCGCGGTCTCGGCGGCCCAGTCCACGAAGTCCAGGTTGGCGTACCGCACTTCGACCTGGTGGTCGGCGCGTGCGGCGGCGGTGTGCATGATCCCGAGCGCCAGCGACGGCACGTCGATCGCGCCCCAGGGCATGTGCAGCAGGACGATACGCATGGTGGCCACTTCTGTTGATCGCCGGCGGTCGATGAGGTGTCGCTCCGGGGCACCGCAGGCGCCCCGGAGCGACGGAGAATCACTTGCCCTTGGTCTCCGGCTTCGGCTTCGGCTGCCCCTTGAGGGCAGGCGCGACCACCGCGGCCTTGGTGATGTCGAGTGCGAAGGCCTGGACCACCACGGCGCCCCGGTCACGCTCCGGGGTGCTGATCGGGTCGTTCTGAATGCTGCGTCGCTTCATGGATGTTCACCTCCTTCCACCAGTTCGGCGGGTACCTCGGGGCGGTCGCCCCGGGGTGGCAGGGGGAGCGGTGCCGGCCAGGCGTGCTCGGCGAACCGGACCATCGTGGCCAGCACCGATCGGTGGTCGGCGGTCCGGCGGCTGTAGTGGCCGCCGTCCACCCAGAGCAGCTCGTGCGGCACCGCCAGCCGGCGCAGGTCCGCGGCGTACCGGGCGACCTGGTCGGGCGGGCACCGCTCGTCGGTCCGCGAGGCGACCAGCAGGACGGGCGAGCGGACCTGGTGCACGTACGATCGCGGGTCGGCCGCGCGGTAGCGCTCGGGAACCTCGTCCGGGGTCCCGCCGAAGAGCTGCCGATCGAGCGCGCGCAGTGCGGGGGTGGTGGTGCGGTAGGCGGCGGGGTAGTCCGCGATCGGCTGAGCGGCCATGCCGAGTGACCACAACTCCGGCTGCGCGCCCATCGCCAGCAGGGTCAGGTAGCCGCCCCACGAGAATCCGCACAGGCCGGTGCGCTCCGCGAGCGCCGTACCGTCGGCGACCAGCTCCGTGCGGACGGCGGCCAGGTCCTCGATCTGCGCCAGCCCGACCCGGTGGCCGTACTCGTGCTGCCAGCGGGCGCCGTAGCCGGTGGAGCCGCGGTAGTTGGTGCGCACCACCGCGTAGCCACGGCCGACCAGGGCGTTCACCCGCGGGTCGTAGGAGTCGCGGTCGTGGGTGGCGGGGCCGCCGTGGACCAGGAAGAGGGTCGGCCACGGGCCCTCGCCGACCGGGGTGCTGACGAAGCTGTGGATCCGCCCGTACGGCCGGGGCGTCCAGCGCCGGCTGCGGGAGGTGTCGCCCCGGTCCGGGTCGAGGCCCTGTCCGGGGTGGTGCGCAGCCTCCGTGCCGGGGCGCAGTACCAGCGGGCGGGGCGGTGTCGACTCCCGGCTCCAGACGCAGTGCAAGGTGCCGTCCGGAGCGCAGGACAGGTCGTGGATCGTGCCGCCGGGCGTGCTGATCTCCCGGACGGGCGGGGCCTGTTCCGCCGGTCCTTGCCGTGCGGCTCCCTGCGGCGTCACCCGCTGCCGCGTCGCCCCCTGTCCCTCCGGCGGGTCGAGGTCGGCGAGGAGCAGCCGGCTCCGCCCGGCCCGCTCGTGCTGGATCAGCACCTCGCGCGGCCCCCGGTACCAGCCGGCCGATATCTGCGAGTCGAACGACAGCCCCGGGTACCTGCGCAGTCCCGTGCCGGCCCGCCAGGTCGCGACGGTGTACCGCTCGTCCTCCTCGACCACCAGCAGCAGCTCCGGTTCGAGTCCCGCGAGCGGGTTGAACTCGATCGGCCAGAGCCGTAGTCGGCGGTTTCCGGCGATCCGCAGCGGACCGTCCGCCTGCGCGTCCGCCTGCGCGTCCGCCTGCGCGTCCGCCTGCGCGTCCGCCTGCGCGCCTGTCGGCCACAGGACCACTGAGTCGTCCCCGTCGGGCCGCCCGCCGAGGGCGAGGAGCCGACCGTCCGGCGACAGGTCGGCCAGGCTCAGGTACCCCGGCGCCGAACCGATCAGCCGGGCCTCGCCCGCGGGCGGTCCGACGTAGCAGTGCGAGGCGCCGTCGACACCGACGACCACCGCGGCGAGCGCGCCCGTCCGGTCGAAGGCGACGCCGTATGCCCGCCCGCGCGGCACGTCGTGCAGCGCCTCGCCGCCCGCGCCACCGGCGAACGGCTCGCGCCACCACCGGCCCTCCCCGGCGTTGTCGGCGTCGAACCACCAGATGGCGTCGCCGTCCGGCTCGATCTCGCTCAGATGGACGCCCCCCGGCCGGTCGGTGACCACCCGGCGCCGGCCCGTCCTCAGGTCCCAGGCCACCGCCTGCCAGCGCTCGTCGACGAGCCGCGTCTCGACCGCGCGGTCGGCCGCCAGCGCGGCGAAGCCGGGGGACTGGAACGCCTGCGTCACGGACCCGGCCCTTTCGGCTCGATGGTGGGAACAGACTGCGCTGAACGTCCCGAGGCCGGTGCACTGATGTGAAGATCCAGTGAACTGGCGTGAAGAAAAGGCCACTTGTGGAGGATCGCCGCCACTCTAAGGGGGTGCCGTGGCTGCGAACAGACCTTTCGCACAGTTGGCCGAAATGCAGCTGAGGTGAATGCGGGCCGGCGCCGACGCCGCCGACCGCGCGTTGATCACTTGTCTGCCATGGATTCCTACGGTCGGGCCTTCGGCAAGTTCCGCACCGCTCAAAAGGATTCCCATGATCGACCAAGCCGCGTCGTCGCGCGGTGGCACAACCATCGGCCTGTTCGTCGCCCTGGTGGCGGTGACCCGCGTCATCGCCGCACCGGTGCCGCTGCGCGCGCTCACCGGGGTGGGGCGGTAGACCGTGGAACCGCGCTCCAACCTCGACGAGTTCCTCTCCGACCTCGCGCGCTACGCCGCCGCGGACGTGCTGACCGCGCAGCTCACCGCGGACACCCTGCGCAAGTACCTGCGGTCCGGGCTGATCGTGCCCGACGACCTGTGCGCCGGTGGCACCGACGGCTACTCGCAGCGGTTGCTGCACGCCGGACGGACGCACTCCGTGGTGGCCCTGACCTGGCTGCCCGGGCAGTCCACTCCGATCCACGACCATGTCGCCTGGTGCGTGTCAGGTGTGGTGGAGGGCGTCGAGGTGGACGAGGCGTTCCGGCTGTGGCGGCCCTCCAGGACCGGCCGCCGGGTGCTGGTGCCGTCCGGCCGGACCACCTGCTCTCCCGGCCGGGTGCAGTTCCTCGTACCGCCCGACGAGGACATCCACCGGGTGTCGAACGGCGGCACAGGTCGCGCGGTCTCCCTGCACGTCTACGGCGCCGACATCTCGCTGAACGGGGGCAGCTCGATCAATCGGGTCTTCGGGAACGAGGTCGTGGACCTCCCGCCGGACGGCGCCCGCCTGGTGAGCTGGCGGAGCCCGGAGGGCCTGGCCCGGTGACCGCCCCGTAGCGAACCGACGGGCCGTCCGATCCGGACGGCCCGTCGGCCGCGCCCGGGCCCCTGCCCGGTCGACCGGGCCGCGCCTCGCGATTGGTCCAGACCTATTGACGAGCTGCGCCGCCCCTCCTACGATCCGGTCCGGCACAGCCCCACATGTCCCCACCTCACCCACAGCCGGGCGTCGCGCCCCCACGCGTCGGTCATGTCCATGACGTTCGGCGGGAAGGGAACGCAGCATGTTCCGTCGAAGGTCGCGTACTCCACGTCCGTCGGGCGATGTCCGACCCTGTCCGGATCCCGGCCGCCCCGAAGGCGACCCGGCCGGGAGCGAGCCGCTCCGGACCCCTCGCCCGCAGCCGCGGGCGGGCGTGGAACGCACGGCGCAGGTGAACCGGACCAGCCGTGCCCAGCACGGGCCGAGCGTCCTGCGGCGCTCCCTCGCCGGGGTGAGCGCCGTCGCCGTCATCGGTGCCGGCGTCGCCGCGGCCGGCTCCGTCACGGCCGGGGCCGCCACCCCCAACCTGGTGGCCAACCCCGGCTTCGAGAGCGGACTCTCCGGCTGGACCTGCTCCGGCGGCTCCGGCGCGGTCGTCAGCAGTCCGGTCCACTCCGGGGCCGCCGCGCTCAAGGCCACGCCGACCGGCCCGGACAGCGCCCAGTGCAGCCAGACCGTCAGCGTGCAGCCCAACTCCCAGTACACGCTGAGCGCCTACGTCCAGGGCAGCTACGTCTACCTGGGCGCCACCGGCACCGGCGCCGGCAGCGACCCGTCCACCTGGACGCCGAGCAGTGCGGCGTACAGCCAGCTCAGCGTCGGCTTCACCACGGGGCCGAACACCACCTCGGTGACCGTCTACCTGCACGGCTGGTACGGGCAGCCCGCGTACTACGCGGACGACGTGTCGCTCACCGGCCCCGGCGGCAGCAGCCCCACGCCGACGACCCCTCCGCCCACGACTCCTCCGCCCACCACCCCGCCGCCGACGACCCCTCCGCCGACCACTCCGCCGCCCACGACTCCTCCGCCCACCACCCCGCCGCCGACCACCCCGGCGCCGGGTGACACGTGCCCCACGAAGCCCAAGCCGTCGGGCAAGGTCCTCCAGGGATACTGGGAGAACTGGGACGGCGCCGCGAACGGCGTCCACCCCGGCATGGGCTGGGTCCCCATCACGGACAGCCGGATCGCCGCACACGGCTACAACGTCATCAACGCCGCCTTCCCGGTGATCCTCTCGGACGGCACCGTCCAGTGGCAGGACGGCATGGACGCCAACGTCAAGGTCTCGACCCCCGCCGAGATGTGCCAGGCCAAGGCGGCCGGGGCGACGATCCTGATGTCGATCGGCGGTGCCGCCGCAGGCATCGACCTGAGCTCCAGCACCGTCGCCGACCGGTTCGTGGCGACCGTCGTCCCGATCCTCAAGAAGTACAACTTCGACGGGATCGACATCGACATCGAGACCGGCCTGTCCGGAAGCGGCAGCATCGGCACGCTGTCCGCCTCCCAGGCCAACCTGATGCGCATCATCGACGGCGTGCTGGCGCAGATGCCCGCGGGCTTCGGCCTGACGATGGCCCCCGAAACCGCGTACGTGACCGGCGGGAGCGTCACCTACGGCTCGATCTGGGGCGCCTACCTGCCGATCGTCAAGAAGTACGCCGACAACGGGCAACTGTGGTGGCTGAACATGCAGTACTACAACGGCAGCATGTACGGCTGCTCCGGCGACTCCTACCAGGCCGGCACCGTGCAGGGCTTCACCGCGCAGACCACCTGCCTGAACAACGGCCTGACCATCCAGGGCACCACCGTCAAGGTGCCCTACGACAAGCAGGTGCCCGGCCTGCCGGCCCAGCCCGGCGCGGGCGGCGGCTACATGGACCCGGGCCTGGTCGGCCAGTCGTGGAACGCGTTCGGCGGTTCGCTGAAGGGGCTCATGACGTGGTCGCTCAACTGGGACGGCTCGAAGGGATGGAGCTTCGGCGACAACGTGAAGTCCCTCCAGGGTCGTTGATCACCCGCTGACGTCCTGCTGACGTCCTGCTGGCGTCCTGCTGGCGTCCTGCTGACGTCCCGCCGGCTTCCCGTGCACCGGTGCACGGGAAGCCGGCGGGACGTCGGGCGTTGCCCGGCCGGGGTGTGCCCGGTAGCGCTGGGCTCAGTAGCGCTGGGCCTTCACCACGACCGGGACCAGGGCCAGGTCGGCCGGCTGGCGGCTGAAGGCGATCGGACTGGCCTTCCCGCCCGGGGCCAGGTTCTCGGCGCCGACGATCGCCGAGTCGACGGCGTGGCCCGACGCATCGGTGAAGTCCACCTGGACCGCGTAGGACGCGGCCTCGCGGGTGCTGTTGACGATGGTCACGACGGCGGCGTGGAGGCCGCCGGTGGTGGATCGCGGCACGCCGGTCAGGGTGATGTCGGAGGTGGCGTTGCCGGGGCCCTCCACGGTCTTGAGCACCTCGGTCGCCTTCGCCCGGTTCTGCGCGGCCTGCGCGTCCGCCGATGCCTCGAACGCCGAGGCGGCGGCCGCCGCCGAGGCCGAGCGCGCGGACGCCGCGGCCGAGGCCGACTCCAGCGCGGAGGCGAAGGCGGAGGGCGGCTCCCCGGAGAAGCTCGACGGGTTGGGCGCCTCCGACAGCGTCGCCCCCGCCGCGTTCGTCGGCGTCGCGGGCCCGGACGAGCTCCCGGATGAGCACGACGCCACGAGGAGGACGGCCGTTCCTGCCGCCGCGGCCAGGGCGCCCACTCTTCGCGGCAGCCGGGGGCCGCCGCCCTGGCTGGTGTACAGCGTACGCATCACGCACAACCCTCCGGTCATCCCGTCATCCGCTCGGCCGTCGGTGGGCACGTGCAAGCCCGCAGCCGCCCGGTTCGTGCTCTCCATGCTTTGTTCTGCACGCCCGGACCACGAGCGGTGCTGGGCCGTCCGGACGGCACGGAGCGATTCCAGCGGTCGGCGGCGGCCGGGCGACCCGCCGCCCGCGCCTGTCGGCACCAGCAGCAGCCGCCCGGGGGAGGCCGGCGCGAGGGCCGGGCGCAGCCGCAGCGCGAGCGGACCGCCGAGCACCGTCCCGGCGCCGGGGAAGCCGAGCAAGGGGCCCGGAAGGCCGTAGGCGTTCGGGCGGAGCCGGTCCGCCCGGATGTAGCCCGGTCGGGTTGAGCGGGGAATCGGCCGGTTCCGGGGAGGGTACGGAGTAGCGGACTTCGAAGCGGCGCCGGAATCGGCGGAGAGGTCAGGAGAACGCGGACGAGGGCGAAACCGCCGGATTCCGAGGAAAGCACCCGTAGTTGACGTTCCGTCCTACCGCCGCCGGCCATCGCGCGCGGTGTGGGCGGCTGTTGTGTGTCGTCCCCCTCGCGGCCTGTGTCGTGTGACTGTTCCCCCTTCCCCGCCGTGGCGCCCCCTCTGTTCCCTCCCCACGAAACCGGAGTACTGCATGCGTGTGCGAACGATGTTCGCCGCCTCCCTGGCCTGCGCCCTCCCGATCACCGGACTGACCGCCGCAGGCGGCGCCGCTGCCGCACAGTCGGTGAACGCGCAGCCGGTGAACGCGCAGCCCGTGCGGGCCGCGGCGGCCGTTCCCGACGACTGCCCGCCGCCGCCCGACGTCACCGATTCGCCGATGGCTGGAAAGTATTACTGCTCCCAGGAGAGATTCGGGTCGGCGGCCATCCCGAACGACGAGCAGGAGTGGCTCGACCCGGACCTCGCGCCCGCAGGGCTCGAGGGCGGCTACAAGGTCAACAACCTCATCGCCAAGGGCTACCTCAGCGAACTCCCGGCAGAGCGGTGCAACGTCACCCCCACCGGTTCCTGACCGGCCCGCATCGCCCGAAAGGGCCGGGCTCGACACTTCCATCAGAAGGAGACAACGCAATGGCGAACCAAGAAGAGCCGTACTCGAACGACCTGGACGAGCTGCTCGCGAAGGTCAGGCGGTGGTACCAGGAGGACCACGAGGGCTTCAGGACCATGTATGACGCCACGGTCAAGCACGTGGTGCCGTACCCGGCCGACACCCCGGAGCGGGTGCAGTGCGACTGGAAGGACCAGAACGTCGACTTCCTGTGTACCTTCCTCACGGAGTGGTACAACTCGCAGCCCGGGCTCCACGAAGGGCTGGACTACATCGAGAAGTTCAGCTGGATCAACTACGAGAACGACTACGGCATGGTCTTCGTGACCAGCGGCCCGGGGCGCAAGATCCTCGCGGACTTCACGCACCTGCAAGGCCTGCAGATGGACTCGCCGGAGTCGAAGGTGCTCATCAAGAAGTGGCGCGACCAACTCGGCCGACACATGGAGGACTTCCAGGAGCCCGAGGGTGGCTGGAAGAACTTCAACGAGTTCTTCGCCCGGGAACTCAAGGACCCGTCGCGGCGGCCGATCGACGCCAGGACCGACAAGAGCGTGGTGGTCGCCCCGGCCGACTGCGTCATCAACATGATCGTCGACGACCTGACCGAGAACACGCCGATCCCGGTCAAGACGGTGACCATGAACGTCAGGCAGCTGCTCGACGACTCCGACTACGCCCAGAGGTTCATCGGCGGCACGGCGGTGTCGTGCATCCTGATGCCCGACGGCTACCACTGGTACCACACCCCGGTGGCGGGCGAAGTGGTCGAGGCCCGCGACCTCGTCCCCGGTGTCTACTACGGGATGCGGGACTTCCCCGAACTGCTCAACAAGGGGAACGTCGGCTACGGCTACGACTACGAGATGTTCGACGACTTCCGCCGGGGATACCTCGTCTACCGCACGGACTACCTGGACGCCAACGGACGCAAGGCCGGCGAGGGGTACGTCGGGCAGGTGATCGTCGGTCTCAACTCGATCGCCTCCGTCAACTTCGAGGAGAAGTTCCGGGGTTCGCTCGACGAGCCGGTCAAGGTGGACAAGGGCGAGCGCGTCGGGAACTTCATGTACGGCGGCTCGCTGAACATCCTGCTGTTCGAGAAGAACCGCTTCCCCGCGCTGCAACTGCTCCAGGGCCAGCGCATCGGCGTCCTGGAGCAGGTGGAACGGACCGAAGGGCTGTTCACCGGCCTCTACCACACGCCGTCCCGGCGCCGCCGCCCCCTGGCTCCCTGAGCCCGCTGCCGAACGGACGGTGAAACCATGCCCTCAGACCTCGTCACCTCGATTCCGGCGAACATCCCCAACACCCTGCGCATCGACTTCCACACCGAGGACACCAAGAAGGTCCGCTCGTACGCCGGACACGTGCACCTCGACAGCACCGAGCACCGGCACCCGCAGAAGAAGAACCACCTGTTCTACTGGTTCTTCGAGAGCCAGACCTGCAACCCCCACGTCGCCGTCCACGACCAGCAGGAGCTGATCAGCCGGACGCCCCTGCTGATCTGGCTCAACGGCGGCCCCGGCGCCTCCTCGCTGCTCGGGCTGTTCCTGGAGAACGGACCGCTGTCCATCGGCGACGACGCCGCCGGAACGGTGTCGGTCTCGCCCCACAGCTGGAACCAGGAAGCGCACGTCGTCTTCTGGGACCAGCCCATCGGCACCGGGTACAGCTACGCCGACGACGCCCTGGAGTACGTCCGGGACGAGGAGGCCCTCGGCCGGATGTTCTGCGACGCCCTCCAGGGGTTCCTCGACGCGCACCCGGAGTACGCGCAGTGCCCGCTGTACGTCTGCGGCGAGAGCTACGCCGGCAAGTACGTGCCGGCGATCGCGCTGGAGATCGACGCGCGGAACACGGAGAACGCGGGCGGGCGCATCAACTTGCAGGGCATCGCCGTCGGCAACGGCTGGATCAAGCCCGAGCTGTCACTGCGCGTCCTGATCGACTACGCCTACGCGGCCGGCTTCCTCGGCATCAGCCAGAAGGAAGCCCTGGAGAAGTCCTACCAGGACTTCAAGAGCACCCTCGACGCGGGAGACCTGGAGGGGGCCACCGAACTCGGCAACGACCTGGTGGCCACGACCCTGGCCTACGGCGGGAACTTCGACGTCTACGACGTGCGGCGCTGGGACGACCTGTCGATGGGGGCGCTGCGCACCTATCTGAACAGCGCGGACGTGAAGGAGGCCCTGCACGTCCCGCCGAACGTCACCTGGCAGTGCGCCGACAACGAGGGTCCGGTGGCGGAAGCGCTGGTGCGGGACAACATGGCGGACTGCACCGGGCAGTACGCCCAGATCATCGAAAGGGGATACCGGACCCTGCTCTACACCGGGAACTTCGACGCCGCCTGCGGGTACCGGAGCACCGAGGAGATCCTGGACGACCTCATGACACGAGAGGGCGAGCAGGCGGAGTGGCGCAACGCTCCCCGGCTGGTCTGGACGCAGGCCCAGGGGAACCCGAAGGGATTCGTCCGCCGCCACGGCAACCTGACGCAGGTCAGCGTGCCCGACTCCGGACACCAGGTGCCGGCGTACCAGCCGGAGATCTGCCGGGAGCTGCTCTACAACTGGCTCTTCGAACGCCCCTTCCCCGGTTACGACCCGCAGCAGGCGCGCAAGCAGAGCGGCGACGGCGGCCTGCGCAGAGGCTGACCGCACCGTCGGGGTCGCCCCTGCCCCCGCTCCCCGCTGCTCGGGGGGCGGGGGCGGCGGAGCCGGCCGCACGACTCGGGCGGTCGCCCGCCGTCCCCGGCGGGGCGGTGAGGTGCGGTCAGAGGAGCCGGTCGCGGTGGCGGGCGGCGGTTTCGCGGACGAGACGGGCGAAGTTCTCGCGGCTGTGGTGCCGGTGCTGTTCGGCCCGTTCGTCGTCCAGGTCCGCGTCGTCCGGGCCCGCGTCGGCCAAGCCTGCGTCATCGGTGCCGAGGTGCTCTTCGTCGAGGTCGTCGTACTCGGTGTGGAGGACCCAGCAGCCGTGGATGCCGGCGAGGAGGTCTTCGAGGAGGTCGCGGGCGGGGCGCCTGGGGTCGAGGGGGGTGAGGCGCAGGCCGGTGTCCTCCGGGTCGGTCTCCTCGTCGTCGGTGTAGTCCTCGGTGTAGTCGTCGAGGGCCCCGTCGAGGTCTTCGAGTTGTTCGCGCAGGCCGGCGGGGTCGGGGAGGAGGCCGTCGGCGATGTGGAGGGCGTGGCGGACGAGGCCGGTGACGGCGTCGTGGGGGGTGTGGCCGGCGTCGAGGAGTTCGAGGACGAGGGTGGGGGTCTGGTGCGGGAGGTCCTCGATGCTGTCGGCTTCGAGCAGGACGGCGGTGGCGTCGTGGCCGGAGGCGCCGGCGGCGACCTCGGCCGCGGCGGCGAGCCAGTGCGCGGCCGCGACGGCGGCGGCGGTCGGGTCGATGTCGGAGAAGAGGGCGAGGGAGCCGAAGGGGTTCTGCTCCAGCAGGTGGTCGGCGGCGGCGACCTGGACGGGGGAGGCGTCCTCGCGGCTGAGCAGGACGGCCTGCTGGGCGCGGCCGGTGAGGTTGCCGAGTTCGGCGCTCTCGACGGCGGTGAGTTCGGTGACGGTCTCGGCGAGGACGGCCTTCGTCAACTCGGCTTCGTCGAGGGCGTGCAGGGCGCGGCCGGCCTGGTGGGCGGATTCCAGCAGGGGGCTGTAGGAGACGGTGAGCAGGCCGCCGTGGGGCAGGTTCGGCGCGGCCACGGCTTCGGCGACCTCGCTGAAGGTGTCGCGTTCCTGCTCGCGGCGCCAGCCTTCGGTGTCGGGTTCGAGGGAGCCGGCGGCGCTGGCGGGGTGGGTGTAGGTGCGCCAGGCCGCCTCCGACAGGCGGGTCAGCGCGCCGGCCAGGCGCAGGAGCGTGGCGCCGGCCGCGTCGGCCGGGAGGGCGGTGATCCGGGTGGCGAGGTCGCCTTCGCCGGTTCCCCAGGTGGCGATGAGCTCGTGCCGGTTCGGGTCGACGCTGTAGCGGGTCATGATGCCTACCTTCGGGGACGCGCGGCTGATTGCTCGGCTGACGGCAATTCTGGCGCATCGTCAGGTGGCGGCGGGTGAAGCCCAGCCCGGGCGCGAGCGCAGGAGCCTCGCGCCCGGTCCCGTTCACAGCAGCAGACGGCCGCGGGTTTCGGGCATCCAGCGGGCCAGGGCCAGGGCGGACGCCGCGCTGATCGCCGCGTACACACCGAACGCCCCGCCGAGCGACAGCTCCTGCACGAGGGGGAGGAACGTGGTCGCCACGACGAAGTCGGTTCCCCAGTGGGCCGCGGTGGCCAGACTCATCAGGACTCCGCGGGCACCCGCCGGGTAGATCTCGGCGATGTAGACCCAGAAGACGGCAGCAGGGCCCACCGCTCCCGCCATGATGAAGACGCACAGCAGCGCTGCGGTCGGCGCCCCCGTGTGCCCGAGCGGCTGTGCCACCGCGATGCCGACGGCCGCGACCGCCATGACCAGCAGCCCTCCGATCATCGTCTTCCGGCGGCCGACCCGGTCGAGCAGGGCGATGGTGACGACGGTGGCGGCCACGTTGCACAGTCCGACCAGGACAGCTCCCCGGATGCCTCCGGCAGCGGTCATGCCGCTTCCGCCCAGGATGGTCGGCACGTAGTAGATCGCGGTGTTCAGACCGGTCAGATGGACCAGGACGGCGATCGCCAGTCCCAGCGCGACCCAGCGGGGACCGGCCAGCGCGCAGGCCTGCCGGAGGCTCGCAGCGGGGGCGGCGGTGGGCCGTGCGACGGTTGCGGTCGCGGGGCCGGCGGTGGGCCGTGCGGCGGTCGCCGTCGCGGGGCGGCCACCGGGGCGGGCGGCTGTGCCGCCCGGGGCGGGCGGGGACAGGCGCCGGGCGGCGCTCGCCGCCCGGGCGGTGTCTCCCCTGGAGTGCAGCCAGTCCGGCGACTCGGGCACCAGGCACATGCCGGCCATCAGCACGCACGCGGGCAGGAGCCCGAGAGCGAGCATCCAGCGCCAGGCCCCCGCGGGTTCCAGGAGATAGGCCACCACGTAGGACAGCAGGAGCCCGATCGTGATCATGAGTTGGTTCAGTGTGACGAGCGCGCCGCGTCGGGCGGGCGGAGAGATCTCGGAGATGTACAGCGGGACCGCGAACGAGACGGCCCCCAGGGCGAGTCCGACGAGGAACCGCCCGGTGAGGAGCGCGGTGGAGCCCGAGGCCGCCGCCGAAGCCGCCGTTCCGAGGGCGTACACGGCCGCGGCGGCGCCGATGACCGGTCGGCGCCCGAACCTGTCCGCCAGCCGCCCGCTGGTGAGGGCGGTGAGCGCCGCGCCGAGGAGGGCGGCCGACACGACCGCCCCCTGCTGCCACGACGACAGGGCGAAGGTGGTGGCGACCAGCCGCAGGACTCCGGCGATCACCCCGATTCCGTAGCCGAACAGCAGCCCTCCGACGGAGGCGACGCCCACGGTCAACAGCCGCGCGGTGCCCGGGGGGACGGGCGCCGTCATGGCGAGACCCCTGCGCCGCCGTCGACATGGTCATAGGACGGGGCCAAGCCCATGGGATGCCCTTCTTCGAAGTGCCGTAGGCAGGGGTGGGGCGAGGCCGGGTCAGGCCGCCGGGAATCCGCCGCCCACGCCGATGACCGCCCCGCCCCCGGGCACCGAGCCGAGATGATCACCCGCTTCGCAATCCGGGAGCAGACTACCGGCGTCACCGGCCGACCGGCCGCAACCTGAGCACGCCCCGACGCACCGTCAGAAACGTCTTATGGTCGGATCAACGCGAGGACCTCGTCCCGGAGGTGCTCCATGGTCTCCTGGTCGTGCGCCTCCACGTTGACCCGAAGGACCGGTTCGGTGTTCGAGGGGCGCAGGTTGAAACGACTTCCGCCCGGCAGGCCGACCGTCAGACCGTCGAGCCGGTCCGTGGTCACCCCGGCCCGGTGCCGGTAGCGCTCCTCCACCTCCCGGATCGTGGCCGGGACGTCGGCGACGACGCAGTTGAGTTCACCGGACAGCGCGAAGCGACTGTGCGCGGCGATCACGGCGGACAGCGGCCGGTCCTGTCCGCCGAGGGCGGCCAACACGTGGAGCGCGGCGAGCATGCCGCTGTCGGCACGCCAGAAGTCCCTGAAGAAGTAGTGCCCGGAGTGCTCTCCGCCGAACACGGCGTTGTGCTGCGCCATGAGCGCCTTGACGTGGGAGTGCCCCACGCGGGACCGGAAGGGGCGTCCGCCGTGGCGGCGGATGCTCCGCACCGTGGCCTCCGCGGTGATCAGGTTGTACACGATGGCCGAGCCGGGGTGCCGTGCCAGCTCCCGGCCTGCGATCAGGCTGATGACGGCGGACGGCGAGACCGGCTGACCGCCTTCGTCGACGAAGAAGCAGCGGTCGGCGTCACCGTCGAAGGCGAGTCCGATGTCGGCCCCCTGCCTGCGGACCTCGGCCTGGAGGTCGACGAGGTTCCTGGGGTCGATGGGGTTGGCCTCGTGGTGGGGGAACGTGCCGTCGAGTTCGAAGTAGAGCGGGACGAGGTCGACGGGCAGGCCCGCGAAGACCTCCGGGGCGGTCAGGCCGGCCATGCCGTTGCCCGCGTCGGCGACGACCCTGAGGGGCCGGATCCCGGTGAGGTCGACGAGCTGCCGCAGGTGTGCCGCGTACTCCTTGAGGAGTGGTCTTTCCGTACGGGTGCCGCGGGACGCGGCGGGTGCGGCGCGTTCCCCCGCGACGAGCCAATCGCGGATCCGGCCGAGGCCCGTGTTCTCCCCCAGGGGGGCCGCGCCGCTCAGGCACAGCTTGATGCCGTTGTCCTTCGCGGGGTTGTGGCTGGCGGTGATCATGGCGCCGGGAAGTCCGAGCGATCCACTGGCGTAGTAGAGGTAGTCGGTGGAGCCGAGCCCGGCGTCGATGACGTCGGCACCGGCCCGGCGGGCGCCGTCGCTGAACGCCCGCACCAGCATGGCCGAGGAAGGGCGCATGTCTCTGGCCACCACCACCTGCGGGGCGTTGGTGAAGCGGATGAACAGGCCGCCGATGCGTTCCGCGACCTCGCCGTCGAGTTCGGCGGGGACTTCCCCGCGGATGTCGTAGGCCTTGACCAGTCGCGCGTAGTCGGACACGGTCACCCCTTCACGAGGTCGGGGCCGCGGACGCCGACTGCCGGCGACGCGCCATGGCCACCCGGTAGCCGTCCAGGGTGTCCGCGACCATCCTGCGGCTGCTGAACTCCCGTTCCGCCGTGGTGTACGCGTTGGCCGCGAGCTCGGCGGCCAACGCCTCGTCGGTGAGCACCCGCAGTATCCCTTCGGCCAGTGCGGGCGGGTCGGCCGCCGGCACGAGCAGGCCGTCGACGCCGTCGGTGATGACGTCGCTGATGCCGATGACGCGGGTGCCGACGACGGGCTTGCCGGCGCGCATCGCCTCGACCACGCTGAACGGAAGTCCCTCCGCCAGGGAGGGCTGGACCACCAGATCCGCCGCAGCGTAGACGGCGGGCATCGTCTCGGCCCCGAAGTCCTGGCGGAGAGTGACCAGTTCTGCCACACCGCCGCGTTCGAGCCGGTCCCACACGCTCTTCTCGTACGCGTAGTCCGAGACCCTCCCCGACAGGAGCACCCGCACCTCGGGCAACTCCGCCGCGACCAGGGGCAGTGCCGCGGCCAGGTCGAGCTGGGCCTTGCGGGCGGACATCCGGCCCGGGAGGACGACCAGCCGGTGGTCGGGGGCGACGCCGAGTTCGGCGCGCAGCGCGGAGCGCAGGTTCCGGGCCACGTCGTCCGGCGGGGCGTCGGGAACGCCGTTGTGGACGAGCCTGATGCGGTCGGCTGGGGCGCCGAAGCGGGCGGCGCGCTCGGCGAAGAAGCGGCTGGGGACGAAGTGCATGTCGACGGGGAGGGTCTGGTACGACAGGCGGCACCGGCCACGGCCGAACCGCTCCAGGTCGGGGTTCTGCTCGTGCAGCGAGCACACCAGTGCGGCGTCCGTTTCGAGCGCCACGATGCTCGCGAGGATCAGCGTCTCATGGCTGTTGGCGTGGACGACGTCGAAGCTCTCGCCCTGGAGCACGGCCCCGAGTTCGTCGAGGACGGAGTACTGCATCTGCCGCCATCTCACCTTGTCCCGCGCGTCCACGCGGTCCGCGAAGTCGCGCAGCCGCACGACCCGCCCCGCGTCCTCCTCGCGGTCCCCGGGCAGGTGGTCCAGCCACGACCCGTCGGTCGCGATGACGACGTCGTGGCCGTCGGCCACCAGCCCTTCGCACAACAGCCGGGCATAGGTCTCGGCCCCGCCGTGCAGGGGTTCGTAACTGGAGGTCAGCATCAGGACTTTCATCGGTCCGCCCTTTCGGTGAGCCAGGGAATGAGCCCACGGCCGGCGTCCTCGCCGGCCTCGCGCAGCGAATCGGGAGTGCCCACGTCCCGCCAGTAGCCGGTGAGCCGGTGCGCCCCCACGCGTTCGCCGGCGGCCATCAGCGCGGGGGCGAGTTCCCTGGCGTAGTCGTAGACGACGTCCTCGGGGATGTGCGCGATGACGCGGGGGTCCAGGCAGTAGACCCCGGCGCTGATCCAGTGCGTCTCGTCGTCGGGGACGTCGGGCTTCTCCCGGGCGCCGCGGATCCGACCACCGGGGTCGATGTCCAGCACGCCGTAGCGGCGGGCCTGCCGGATCCGCGTACAGGCGAACGTCAGGGCGTACCCTCCGCGCGTGTGCGCGTCGACGAGCCGTTGGAGCGGCTCGCCCATGATGACGTCGCAGGACGTGACGAGCACGGCGTCGAAGGCGGCCAGTTCCTCGTGGAACAGCCGCAGCGCCCCGGCGGGCCCGGTGAGGCGGGGCTCGGTCCGGGCGTGGACGGGCACCTTCACCGTGGTGCCGTCGAGGAAGCGAAGGACCTGCTCGGCCTGGTAGTGCAGATTGAGGTAGACGTCCGTGACGTCGGTCTCGGCACACCGGTCCAGCAGGTGTCCCAGCAGCGGCTTGCCCGCCAGGGGCAGGAGCGGCTTGGGCGTCCGGGCGGTGAGTGCTCCCATCCGGCTGCCGCGCCCGGCTGCCAGGATCATCCCCGCCAGCCTCATCCGGTCTGCCCCGCCTCGGCGGAGTCCGTCTTCTGGAGGGGGCGTGCGGTCAGCCAGGACACGACGGAGTCGACCCCGTCCTCCAGCGTCGTCCCGGCGGTCCAGCCCAGCTGGGCCTGGGCGCGGGAGGGATCCAGGCACCCCCTGCGCACTTCTCCCGCCAGCGGCGGCCCGAAGCGGGGCGGCAGCGAACGGCCGGTCCGCTTCTCGACCGCCTGATGGATGTCCAGGACCGAACTCTCCTGGCCCTTACCGATGTTGATCAGACCGTGCCCCTGGTCCATGGCCCGCACGAACGCATCGGCCACGTCGCTCACATGCACGTAGTCGCGGGTCTGCAGGCCGTCCCCGTTGATGACGCAGGTCTGCCCGGAGAGCATGCGCTGCGCGAAGATGGAGACGACTCCCGCCTCACCGAACGGGGTCTGGCGGGGGCCGAAGACGTTGCCGAGGGCGAGCGCGACGTAGTCCAGGCCGTAGGTCTCGTGGTAGAGGCGCAGGTAGTCGACGGCGACGGACTTGGTCAGCCCGTAGAAGGAGCTGGGCATCCGGCCCGCGGACTCCTTGATGGGCACCCCGTCCTCACCGGCGGGCCCGTAGATCGTCCCGCCGCTGGAGGCGAACACGACCTTGCGGCTCCGGCTGCGCCGCGCCGCTTCGAGCATCCGGACCAGGCCGATGACGTTGACCTGGGCGTCCAGCAGGGGATCCCGCATCGACACCTTCACGCTGAACTGTGCGGCCAGCAGCAGCAGCACCTCGGGCGCGAAGGCCTCCACCGCGGCCGCGGTGGACTCGTCGACCACGTCGGCCGTGAGAACGCTCAACTCGGGCCAACGGGCCTCGCTCTCGGCGAGATTGGCCCGATCGCCGGTGGAGAAGTCGTCCACCACCAGGACGCGGTGTCCCTGTGCACACAACCGGTCGACGATGTGCGAGCCGATGAACCCGCCGCCACCCGTGACGACAACCTTGCTCATGCCTTGGTCTCCTCTCGTGGTTCGCCAATGTGGTTCACATCCGGATCCGCCGGATCACGCCGGCGGATCACGCCGGCGGATCCGCGTAGCCGCACCGCAGCCGGACGTCGTCCTGGAGGATGCGCGGGCCGTCGGCTGCCGGGGACACGACCGGGATCGCCGCGGTGGCGGCGGCCGTGTCCCCGGCCCGCACGACACGGTCGGGGAAGTGGCCGGGGCGCGACGCCCGAGTGGCCGTGAGTTCCTCTCCCGATGTCTTCCTGACTTTCGGCCCTCCAGGCCCTTACGCGGCGCCCTTCTTGATGCGGTATCCGATCGCCGTCACGGGGTTGTCGACGAACATGCGGTGAACCGCCGTGTCATCGAATCCGATGGAGAGAATGTTCTGCCGCTGCTGCTCATAACCGCTCGACCCCGCTGCCACGGCCCCGTCGTCACGCAGCCACAGCGGATTGTGGTCACTCCGGGAAAGCGGCTCCTGAGCCATCGTGGCGACCTCGGTGTGGTCGGTCAGCGCGATGAGGCGGTCCACGCCCAGGTATTCGACGGTGCGCCGGCAGATTTCGAGGTCGACGTGGTACCCGTCGAAGTTGATGCACGGGTACAGGAGGGACTCGCGTGCGGAGCGCAGCATTTCGGCTGGAACAGGGCCGAGCAGTTCCCGGAGGTCGGTCTCGTTCCAGTCGGGATCGAGCACCCGCCGCAGTTCGACTTCGCGGTTGACCCGCTCCTGCGGCGTGCGCCAGGAATGCGTGAAGTTCCGCGGGGTGTCGTTGTACAGATGGTCGGTCAGGACCAGGTACGGGGAGGAGTCGTAGCGGCTGTGCAGGAATTCGAGCACTTCCCGCAGTCGGACGGCGCTGCGCTCGGGCGCCTCTCGGTGGAAGTGCCCCACGGCGATCCGGAGCCCCTGCTCGTAGAAGCTGGTGAGCAGGTCGGCGAAGGTGGGACCGGCGTCGATGCGCTCGTCCAGGGCCATGGCGTCGGGCGCCATCACGATGTAGCGCAGGCCGAGCGGGCCGAGGGACGCGATGACGTCCCACTCCTTCGCCGACGGGAACCACCGTCCGGCCCGCGGTATCCCTCCCTGCGGCCCGAGCAGCGGGCCCTCGATCGCGAAACCGGCGATGTTGGGAACTGCGTTCGCCTGTTCGAGCCGGTGGTACTCCTGGAGGACCTCCACCAGGCGGGGGAGATTCTCCCGCCGCAGGTAGACGGTCGGCAGAATTCCGTACTCACGGGATTCCGCAGCCTTCTGGACCTCGGGGAGGTCCTCGGGCGAGATGGTCGAGAAATCGAAGTCATCGATTCCGTGGAAGTGGTAGAGAAGGGCCTTCACTTTTACCCTCGTTCCGTCTCGGACTATTCCTTGGACGGTTGGATTGGGTGCCGTCTCCACAGCTACGGCTATCGACTTCCTGAGGCTTTTCTCATTGTCACGATCGACCTCACGAGTCGTCGCCTGGAGCAGCACGTCCTGCTGCACGCTCCGTGGACTGGCCTGCGGATAACACGGCAGTGCCAAAAGAACGGAGACTGTACGTACAAGCATCCGTCGCCCGAGGGGTGATGAAAACAGAATCCTCGACAGTGTCCTGAAGTCACTGCGGCCTGGCGCACCTTGGTGCCTTGACAGTGGCCTTACAATTCGGGGTAAGTATGTGGTGATTATGTGCTGGCGACGCCGGGCGGCACGGTTTTCGCCCGGGGGCTGTTACGGGTGTTGCCGTTGTTCCTCCCCGCCGGATCATGCTTTTCGCGGCCGGGATGACCGGTGATCTGGGCCTTCACCGGCGGATTCCGGAACCCGCCTGGTCAGCACCCGTAACAGCCCGTCCGGCGTCAGTGCGTGAGGAGCCGGCGGAGGAAGACGTCCGGGGCGTGGTTGGTGTCGCCGGGGACGAGGGTGCCGTCCTCGGAGGTGAACAGCACGGCGCTGCCGGAGGCGTCGGTGTACGGGTTGTCCGAGGTGCCGGTGCTCGCGGTGCCGTCCGCGGCCGCGCCGGCGAGTTCGACGGCTCCGGTGGCGAGGTCGCGGCGGAACACGTTCTGCTGCCCGCCGTCGACGCCGGGGACGAGGTTGCCGGCGTCGGAGACGAAGTAGACCCAGCGGTCGTCGTAGGACATGGTGCCGCGGCCGGCGGAGCCGACCGTGGTGGTGCCGGGTAGCGGGGTGGTCACCCTGGTCACGGTGCCGGTGCGCAGGTCGCGGGTGTAGAGCTCCTGGTGGCGGCCGAGGATCGGCCCGCCGGGCGCGTCGAGGGTGTAGACGGCGTACCGTCCGTCGGGGCTGAGGGTGGCGTCCAGGCCGGTGTTGGCGAGCAGGCCGGCGGGGTCGGTGCTCGCGCCGCTGATCACCCCGGTGTGCTGGTCGAACACGTAGAAGGGGTAGGAGGCGTGCCCGAGGATCGCGGGGGAGTCCCCGTGGTCCGTGTGGTCCTCGGGAGCGGTGGGGGCTGTGGGGGCTGCGGGGCTCTGGGTGGGAGCCGGGAGCAGGTTGTACGCGCGGGACTTGAAGCCGATGACGCGGCCGTCGGCGCTGATCGAGGGCAGGTAGGAGTCGCCGTTGCCCGGTTTGCCGTTCACCCCGAGGGTGACCAGGCGGGTGGTGCCCTCCCGGCGGTCGGTGACGTAGATGTTCTCCTTGGTGAACGTGCCGACCGGCGCGAGGTCGGTCCGGGAGGAGGAGAAGGCCACGAAGCGGCCGTCCCAACTGGCCACCGCATCACGGGAGATGCGGCCGTCCTGGCCGGTGGCCGCCGGGTCGCCGGCGGTGATCAGCTCGGTGACGCCGTCCCGGAGGTCGCGGAGGTAGACCTCCCCGCCGCTGTTGGCCCGGTGGCCGGGGAGCACATTGGTGGCCTTGGTGTTGAACGCGACGAAGCGGCCGTCGCCGCTGATCGACGCCTGGGTGGTGGGGGCGTCGAGCTGGGCGCCGTCCGCGCCGACGCTGACGCGTTGGGTGCGGCCGGTGTGCAGGTCCCGGACGAAGACGTCCGTCGCCCCGTTGGTGTCGCCGGGCACCAGGTTGGTCGCGTCCGAGGAGAACAGCGCGTAGCGGCCGTCGGCGCTCAGCCCCAGGGCGGCGGACGCGCCGTCCGGCTGGGTGCCGTCGAGGCCGACGCTCACCCGGACGATCCCGCCCGTGCGCGGATGCGCTTCGGCGGCTGGTGCGGCGAGGCCGGCCAGTACGGCGGCGAGCAGGGCGCAGCCGCCGCGCAGCAGTCCGCGCCGGGGTCGTGTGGTGGTCATGAGGTGGGGTCCTCCCCTTGGTGGGTGACGACGGCGCGGGCGGGGGGCCCCCGGGGGGGGGGGCCGGCCCGGGGGGGGGGGGGGGGGGGGGGGGGGGGGGCGCGGGGGGGGGGGGGCGGGGCGGGCGGGGCGGGGGGGGCGGGGGGGCGCCCGGGCGGGGGGGGGCCCCCCCCCCCCGCAACTGGTTGGGGAGAGCCAAACGCCCAGCGGCCCGGAGGTCAACGGGCCCGCCTCCGCACTGGCCGATTCTCGCCAACTAACCGAGGGGGAAGGGATATTGGGTGCTGCCGGGCGGTAGCGGAAGGTGCGGGGCCGGCGTGCCCGGCCCCGGCTCCCGGCCGGGGTTAGGGGCGGGTGGTCAGTTGACGGTCCAGACCTGGAGTTGCGAGCCGGTGTCGGGCTGTTGGGTGGTCCGGGCGCCGTCGGCGGTGGACGCGGTGGTGAGGAGCAGGCCGCTCTTCTGGGAGGTGATCCGGTAGCCGCCGGCGGCCGGGGTGAGCTGCCAGCGCTGGTTGCCGCCGCCGGTGCAGGCCCACTGGATCACCTTGGCGCCGGCGGAGGTGGAGCCGCCGTCGACGTCCATGCACAGGTGCGACTCGCCGTTGGCGATCTGGTAGCTGCCGTCCGCCTGCCGGGTGAACATCCAGGTCTGGTTCGGGCCGCCGTTGGGGGCCCAGGTGACCAGTTGGGTGCCCTGGGCGGTGGAGTGGCCGGGGTCGTCGAGGGCCTTGCCGGCGGCGGTCAGGGTGTGGGTGCCGTCCAACGGGGGGTTGGGCGCGGTGCCGGTGGCGGTCAGGGTGAGGGTCTGCTCGCCGGGGCCGCGGGTGCCGCCGACGGGGTTGCCGGTGGTGTCGGCCCAGCTGCGGGTGGGGGTGGTCTCGGTGGACCGGCTGTTGGTGGAGGAGAGGCCGAGGACGAGTCCGCTGTAGCGGTTGACCAGCTTGAACGTGCCGGTGGCGGTTCCGTCGGCGGACTTCCCGGGGATGACGAACCACTGCTGGCCGACGGTGGGCCCGCCCGGGCCGGCGGCGGTGGCGGTGGGGCGGGCGCCCCAGGCGCGGCCGGCGGTGGCGGTGGAGTCGACGCCGAGCAGGCGGCCGGTGGCGGCGTTGGCGATCCGGTAGGAGCCGTCGCCGTTGGTGGTGAAGCTCCAGGCCTCCAGGTCGGAGCCGGTGCCGGCGGCCAGCGAGGTGGTGGCCGGGCCGCCGGCGACCTGGGCGAGGAGCCGGCCGTCGGCGTTGCCGATCCGGTAGTTCCTGCCGGGGTCGACGGGGGGAGCGGCGGGCGCGGAGCCGTTGATCGTCACGTCCACGTACTCGCCGGACGCGCCGTTGGAGCAGCCGAAGGCGCAGTACGAGCGGAAGGTCCTGCCGACGACGGTGCTGTTGGTGCGGTTGGCGCTGTCGAGGAACCAGCGGTACCAGGACGCGGTGTGGTAGCCGCCGGTGTCGCCGATCGGCACCCACTTCTGGCTGGCGAGGTCGGCGGTGGCGTAGTACTGCTGGGGCGCCGAGCCGCTCTGGTCGACGGCCTGCGGCTCGGCGATGTACAGCCCGAGGTAGGCGTTGTAGGTGATGTCCATGACGAACAGCGGTGAGGTGGGGGGCATCGTGCCGGCGGCGACCTGCTGGGCCACGGTGCCGGTGTTCGCCGGGTCGTACTCGTCGGCGACCGGGGTGTAGCCGGTGGGGTGCGCGGAGTCGGCGGGCACCAGGTTGCTCTCCTGGCCGCCGGTGCCGGGCTGCGACCACGCGCCGTCGTACCACTTCTGCCACGAGTCGGGTGCCATCTTGGCGGCGATCGGGGCCCGGGCCACGTGTTCGTGGAAGGCCTTCCAGCTGCCGCCCTTGTCGACGATCCGCGAGCCGTAGAAGACGTAGAAGTAGCCCGAGGCCGTGTCGACGAAGAGGCGTTGGTCGCCGTCCCCGTAGTCGAAGGTCTGGTTCGGGAAGGCCGCGGTGTCGCCCCGCTGGGTGCTGTAGGGCGAGGTGATGGCGTGGTCCTTGATGGTCCACGTCCGGCCCTGGTCGCTGGAGACGGCGTAGTCGATGGCGTCGAAGTGGAGGCCGTCGCCGAAGGGTTGCGGGGTGAACTCGTTGTGCACCAGCCCGTACCAGTCGCCGGTGTCCGGGTCGACCCAGATGCCGGAGAGGTCGCAGTAGTTCTTCTGGGCGTAGCCCGACCCGGCGGGCGCGGAGGTCGAGGTCAGGCCGGTGGGGCTGTTGTTGCAGCGCCAGGTGGTGTCGTTGTTGCGGTCCTGGGGGTTGGCGGGGTTGACGGCGTTGCTGAGCGCGCTCGACCGGGTGGCGGAGTCGAAGTCCGTGCCGGTGAAGAAGTCCCAGTACCGCGGGTCGTTCGCGCCGTAGAGCGCGGCGGACTGCTGGAAGTAGAAGGTGCCGTCCTTGTCGGTGTACGGGACGGCGGGGGTGTCGGTGGGGTGGGCGTAGCCGACCGGCTTGCCGACGCTCACGGTGTACGGGGCGGTTGACGGGGCGCCGGCCGGGGCGGCTGACGGTTCGGGGGCGGCCGACGCGGACGGGGCGAGGCCCGCGCTCAGCGCCAGGAGCGCGGGGGCGAGGACGGCGGCGAGTGCTCTGCGGGGTGGGGCGGACACGAGGTCTCCTTCGGTGCTGCACCGTCGGGGCGGGGGTGGGCGGTGCTTCTCGGGCCCGCCGGTCGTCGTTGGGGGCGCGACCGCCGAGGCCGGCGATGGCATGCAGTATCCGGCCCTCTTGCGCGCAACTGTCAACACCTCTGAGCAACAAATTGCGCAGACGGGTTCCATGGAGTGCTTGAAGATGCTTGAATCTGGCCAGAAAGAAGCAGGTATCAGCAACTATTTCATGGAGGTGGCCGATGGCGACCCATGTCGAGGCCGAGATCGCCAGCCAGCCGGACTGCTGGCGCCGCGCTGCGGAAGTCGCCGCGGCGGAGTGCACGGCGCTGCCGGAAGCCGGTGAACGGGTCGCGGTGATCGGCTGCGGGACCTCGCTGTTCATGGGCCAGGCGTACGCCGCCATGCGGGAGTCGAGCGGACAGGGCGTCACGGACGCCTTCGCCGCCTCCGAGTTCCCGGGCGTCCGCTCGTACGACCGCGTGATCGCGCTGACCCGCTCCGGCACCACGACCGAGGTCCTGGCCCTGCTGGAGCGGGTGCGCGGAAAGGTCCGCACCGCGGCCGTCACCGCCGACCCGCGGACGCCGGTGATGACCGCGGCCGACGACATCGCCGTGCTGGACTTCGCCGACGAGCGGTCCGTGGTGCAGACCAGGTTCGCCACCACGGCGCTCACCCTGCTGCGGGCCCACCTGGGCCTGCACACCGAGGCGGTGGAGGCCGACGGCCGGGCGGCCCTGGCGGAGCCGCTGCCCGAAGGCCTGGTGGACTGCACCCAGTTCACCTTCCTCGGCACCGGCTGGACGGTCGGGCTGGCGAACGAGGCCGGCCTCAAGCTGCGCGAGGCCGCGCTCGCCTGGAGCGAGGCGTACCCGGCGATGGAGTACCGGCACGGCCCGATCAGCATCGCCGCGCCGTCCACCGCCACCTGGATGCTGGGCGCCGCACCGGCGGGCCTGGCCGAGCAGGTCCGGGGCACCGGCGCCCGCTGGATCGAGGGCCGGCTCGACCCGCTCGCGGAACTGGTGCGCGTCCACCGGCTGGCCGCCGCGCTGGCCGCCGCGAAGGGCCTGGACCCGGACCAGCCGCGCAACCTGACCCGGTCCGTGGTGCTCGCCGACTCATGACCGATCAGCCTCGGCTCACGACCGGCCGGCGTCAGCCCGTGCCCGACCGGCGTCTGGTCGTCGCCGTGGACGTCGGCGGCACCGGCATCAAGGCAGCCCTGCTGGACCGGGAGGCGGCCGTCCGGCACCAGGTGCGGCGCGCCACCGGGCGCGAACGGGGCCCGGAGGCCGTCGTGGCCACCGTCGTCGACCTGGTCGCGGACGTGCGGCGGGAGGCCGGGCGGCAGGGCGCGGAGGTCGACGCCGTCGGCCTGGCCGTTCCCGGCATCGTCGACGAGGCCACGGGGACGGGCGTGTACTCCGCCACGATCGGCTGGCGGGACGTCCCGTTCCGGGAGCTCGTCGCCGAGCGCACCGGCCTGCCCGTGGCCGTCACCCACGACGTGCGCGCCGGCGGCGTGGCCGAGGCCCGGCTCGGAGCCGGGCGCGGCGAGGAGCGCTTCCTGTTCGTCCCGGTCGGCACGAGCATCGCCGCCGCTGTCATGACCGGCGGCCGCGCCCTGCCCGGCGCGCACCACCGGGCCGGGGAGATCGGCCACCTCGTGGTGCGCCCGGGCGGGGAACCGTGCGCCTGCGGGGCCCGGGGCTGCGCCGAGACCTACGCCTCGGCGGCCGCCGTGGCGCGGCGCTACACCGAGGCCACCGGCCGGCCGGCCCCCGCACCGGAGGTGGCGCGGCTGGCCGCCGAGGGGGACCGGGCGGCCGGCGCCGTCTGGCAGGAGGCGGTCGACGCCCTGGCCGACGCCCTGCTGACGGCCGTCCTGGTGCTGGACCCGCCGCTGGTCGTCCTGGGCGGGGGCCTCGCCGAGTCCGGCGACCTGCTGCTCGCCCCGCTGGCCGCCGCGCTGGCCGCCCGCGCCCGGATCCAGGTCGCGCCGCGCCTGGTGCCCGCCGCGCTCGGGGACCGGGCCGGCTGCCTGGGCGCCGGACTGCGCGCCCTGGACGCGGCGGCCGGCCGCGCGGCCCCGGAAGGGAGCCCGGCGCCGTGATCGTCACCGTGACCCCGAACCCCGCCCTGGACATCACCTACGGCGTGCCGGCGCTGCGCCCGCACACCAGCCACCGGGTGGCCTCCGTCCACGAACAGGCCGGCGGCAAGGGCGTGAACGTGGCCCGGGTCCTGCACGGCCTCGGCCGGCCCACCACCGCCGTCCTGCCGCTCGGCGGGCCCACCGGCGCGGTGCTGCGGGCCGACCTCGACCGGGCCGGCATCGCCTGCCTGGGCGTTCCGCTCGCCGCCGGCACGTCGACCCGGCGCACTGTCGCCGTGGTCGACGCCGTCGACGCCACCGTGCTGAACGAGCCCGGACCGGAACTCTCCGCCGAGGACTGGACGGCCCTGCGCACCGCCGTCCGCAGCCTGCTCCCCACCGCCCGGGCCCTGGTGCTGTCCGGGAGCCTGCCGCCGGGCCTGCCGGGCGACGCCTACGCGGACCTGGTCCGCCTCGCCCACGCGCAGGGCGTGCCGGTCGTCCTGGACGCCGACGGCACCGCGCTCACCGGGGCACTGGCGGCCGGGCCCACGGCCGTCAAGCCGAACGCGGTCGAACTGCGCCGCGCCACCGGCATCGCCGACCCGCTCCGCGCGGCACACGCCCTCGTCGACGCCGGCGCCCGGGCGGTGGTCGCCTCGCTCGGCCCCGACGGACTCCTCGCCGTCACCCCGGACGGCAGCTGGTGGGCCCGCCTGCCCCCGGAGGCCGACGTGCGGGGGAACCCGACCGGCGCGGGGGACGCGGCGGTCGCGGCGCTGGCCGCGGCCCTCGCCGACCGTGCGCCGTGGCCGGCGGCGCTGGCCCACGCGGTGGCCCTGTCGGCCGCCGCCGTCCAGGCCCCGTACGCCGGCCGGTTCGACCCGCAGGCCTACCGCGGCCACCTCCCGCTGGTCCGGGTCACCCCGGCCGCACCCTCCGCGGGCTCAGCCCCTTCCGACTGAACAGCCCCACCCGACAGGAGAGTTCATGCCCCTGGCAGCCACCGGCGGCCTCGTCGCCCGGGCCGCGGCCCGGCACGGCGCCGTCGCCGCCTTCAACGTCATCACCCTGGAGCACGTCGAGGCCGTCGTCTCCGCCGCCGAGACCGCCGGCACCGCGGTGATCCTCCAGGTGAGCGAGAACGCGGTGCGGTTCCACGGCGGGCGGCTGGCCCCGCTCGCCGCGGCCGCCGTGCGCTGCGCCGAGCCGAGCACCGTCCCGGTGGCGCTGCACCTGGACCACGTGAAGACCGGCGTCCTGCTCCGCCAGGCCGCCGAATGCGGGTTCAGCTCGGTGATGTACGACGCCGCGCACCTGCCCTACGCGGAGAACGTCGCCGCCACCCGCGAGGCCGCCGTCTGGGCGCACGGCGCCGGGCTCTGGCTGGAGGCCGAACTCGGCGAGGTCGGCGGCAAGGACGGCCGGGGGCCGCTGGACGCCCACGTACCGGGAGCCCGCACCGACCCCAAAGAGGCGCGGCGCTTCGTCGAGGAGACCGGCGTGGACGCCCTCGCCGTCGCCGTCGGCAGCTCCCACGCGATGACCTCCCGCGACGCCCGGCTCGACCACGACCTGCTCGCCGCCCTGCACGCGGCCCTCGACGTCCCGCTCGTCCTGCACGGCTCCTCCGGGGTCCCCGACGACGAACTGCGCCGCGCCGTCCACGGCGGCATAGCCAAGGTCAACATCGGCACCGCCCTGAGCATCGCCATGACGACCGCCGTCCGGTCCCACCTGGCGGCGGACGAGCGGGGCGTCGACCCCCGCGCGTACCTGGCCGCGGGCCGCGGGGCGATCACCGAGGCCGTCGGCCGGCTCCTACCCGTCGTCGCGGGAACCGCCGGATGACCGCGCCCCGGCCGACACCGTCCCCCGAACCACCCCCTCAAGGACCACTCATGCTCCAGATCGACCGGACCGGGTTCACGCTCGACGGGCGCCCCCTGCGCCTGCTCTCCGGCGCCCTGCACTACTTCCGCAGCCTGCCCGGGCAGTGGCCGCGCCACCTGCGGATGCTGCGGGCGATGGGGCTCAACACCGTGGAGACGTACGTCCCCTGGAACCTGCACGAGCCCCGTCCCGGCGCGTACGACTTCACCGGCATCGCCGACCTGGAGGCTTTCCTGCGGGCCGCCGCGGACGCCGGACTGCACGCGATCGTCCGCCCGAGTCCCTACATCTGCGCCGAGTGGGAGAACGGCGGCCTGCCCTGGTGGCTCCTGGCCGAACCGGGCGCGGCGGGCCGCGGCCTGCCGCTGCGCACCAGCGACCCGCGCTTCCTGGCCCACGTCGACCGCTGGTACGACACGCTGATCCCGATCCTGGCGGCGCACCAGACCACGCGCGGCGGAAACGTCCTGATGGTCCAGATCGAGAACGAGTACGGCTCCTACGGCACCGACCGGGCCTACCTCGCCCACCTCGCCGACGGCCTGCGCGCCCGCGGCATCGACGTCCCGCTCTGCACCTCCGACGGGCCGGAGGACTTCTTCCTCACCGGCGGCGCCCTGCCCGGCCACCTCGCCACCGTCAACTTCGGCAGCCGCGCCACCGAGGCCTTCGCCGAGCTGCGCCGCCACCGCCCCCAGGACCCGCCGATGTGCATGGAGTTCTGGAACGGCTGGTTCGACCACTGGGGGGAGCCGCACACCACCCGCCCGGCCGAGGACGCCGCCGCGGCCCTGCGCGAGATCCTGGCGGCCGGGGCCTCCGTCAACCTCTACATGGCCCACGGCGGCACCAACTTCGGCACCTGGGCCGGCGCCAACACCGCCGATCCGCGCACCGGCCGGGGCTACCAGCCGACCGTGACCTCCTACGACTACGACGCCCCGCTGGACGAACGAGGCGCCCCCACGGCCAAGTTCCGGGCCTTCCGCGAGGTCCTGGCGGCGTACGCGGACGGCCCGGTGCCGGAGCCCGAGGAGCTCCCGGCCACGCTGCCGGCGTGCCGGGTGGAGCTCGACCGGTCCCTGCCGCTGGCGGACGTGGTGGACCACCTGTCCACCGGCGAGGTCCGCTCCGCCGTCCCGCTCTCCTTCGAGGAACTCGGCCTCCCGCACGGCCTCGTCCGCTACCGGACCACCATCCCCGGCCCGCGCGCGGAATACCCGCTGACCGTCGAGGGGCTCGCCGACCGGGCCCACGTCCGCGTCGACGGCACCCACCTCGCCACCCTGGAACGCGACGTCGAGCACGAGCCCCTGCTCGTCCCGGTGCCCGGCGGCGGTGCCCGGCTGGAGCTGCTGGTCGAGTCGATGGGCCGGGTCAACTACGGCGCCGGGATCGGCGACCGCAAGGGGATCGCCGGGGCCCTGCACACCCAGCAGTACCTGCACGGGTGGACGGCCGACCCGATGCCGCTGGCCGACGGGACGCCGGACCGGCTCCCCTGGGGCACGGCCGGCGCCCCGGCCGCCGGCCCCGGCGCGGCCTTCCACCGCGGCGCCTTCGAGGTCGCGGAGCCCGCCGACGGCTACCTGGCGCTGCCGGGCTGGGGCAAGGGCTACGTCTGGGTCAACGGCTTCCTGCTGGGCCGCTACTGGGACCGCGGACCGCAGTGCACGCTCTACCTGCCCTGGCCGGTTCTGCGCAGCGGGACGAACGAGATCACCGTCCTCGAACTCGACCGGTCCGGCGAACCCGCCGTGCACCTGGTGGCCCGGCCCGACCTGGGCTGACACCCCGTGCACCCGGCCCGTCGCCCGGCTCTCCGACCGGGTCTCCGCGCGACGGGCCGTGTCGAAACCGAGACCGCTTCGTGCTCCGAAGCTCTAGGAACCTGCTCGATATTGAGCAATACTCATCCGAACTGCGCACCATAGAGCAGGGGGTGGTCCGATGGGCACGCGACCACCGACACCCGGACCGGGCCAGGGCCAGGGCCAGGAGCCGGACCAGGATCCGGCCCGGTGAGGAGGCCGCCGACGCGCGGCGGCACTCCCGGCCGGCCCCAGAACCTCCGGAACCCGGACACCCCTGCCGACCCCCACCGCACCCCCACCTCCACCCCCACCGCACCGCACCCGCTCGCGCCAGCCGCCGTCCACCCGACGCCGTGCCGCGATGGCCGAGGGCCAGTACACGTAAAGGACGAGATCCTCATGGCGAAGACACGAATCCGCACCCGCCTGCTGGCCGCCGCCGCCACGCTGCCGCTGCTCACCGGCATCGCGGCCTGCGGATCGGGCGGTGACGGCGCCTCGGGCGGCGGAGGCTCCGCCGAGGTCACGTTCTGGGGCTGGGCGCCGGGCTACGAGGAGGCGGTGGCCCAGTACAACGCGGCCCACCCGGACGCCAAGGTCAAGTTCGAGAAGATCGTGTCGGGCAGCAAGGGCGGCTACGCCAAGATCTTCGCGGCCGTCAAGGCCGGCAACGCCCCCTGCCTGGCCCAGGTCGGCTACGAGTCGCTGCCCAGCTTCGTCGTGGAGGGCGCCGTCCAGGACGTCAGCGGCGAGGCCGGGCAGTACCAGTCGCAGTACGGGGACGGCGCCTGGAACGCGGTGAAGGTCGGCGGCCAGGTGTACGGCATCCCGGTCGACGTGGGCCCGATGGCGCTCTACTACCGCACCGACCTGTACGCCCAGTACGGTCTGAAGCCGCAGGCGACCTGGGAGGAGTTCGCCGCCGACGCCGCCAAGGTGCACGCCGCCAACCCCAACGGCTACCTGAGCGTGTTCAACCCGGACGACCCGTGGTGGTTCGCCGGCATGTCCGCCCAGGCCGGCGGCAGTTGGTTCGGCACCGACAGCAAGGGCTGGAAGGTCTCGCTCGCGAGCGACCCGGCCACCGCCAAGGTCGCGAAGTACTGGCAGGGCCTGATCGACCAGGGCCAGGTCAAGTCCGAGCAGGGCTTCAGCCCCGACCTCTACAAGGACCTCCAGGACGGCACGCTCGCCGCCTACCCCGGCCCGGTCTGGTTCTCCTCCATCCTCGAACAGAACGCGGCGCAGGCGTCCGGCAAGTGGGCGGTCGCCCCGATGCCGCAGTGGCAGGGCGGCGCCAAGTCGGTCGGCAACGACGGCGGTTCGTCCACCGCGGTGGTCAAGGGCTGCAAGAACACCGCCGCTGCGCTGCGCTTCGCCAACTGGATGAGCACGGACGCCGCCGCCGTCGGCACCCTCGTGGACAAGGCCGGCATCTACCCCGCCTCCACCAGCGGCACGTCGGTGCCGGCACTGGCGAAGCCGAGCGCCTACTTCGGCAACCAGCCGATCTTCGACGTCTTCAAGCAGGCGACGGCGCAGGCCCCCAAATGGAGCTGGGGCCCGACCATGACCCAGACCTCCAGCGACCTCACCGACGCCTTCGGCGCGGCCGTCGCCGCCCACGGCGACCTGACGGCGGCGCTGGGCACGGTGCAGAACAAGACCGTCGACGCGATGAAGTCCAAGGGGCTGACGGTCACCGCCGGCTGACCGGCTCGCCGGCGGACCCCGCGCGGTCCGCCGGCCCGGGCGCGTCCGACCCGTCCGACCCGTCCGACACGTCCGAGGGACCGACCACCGCCCGCACGAGAGAGAACCCCAGATGAGCGCAGCAACCCCGGCGGCGCCGGGCCGCACCGCCCCGAAGGCCGCCACCGCACGACGGACGCCGTCCCGCAACCGCGCGGCCCTCGGCTTCCTGGCCCCCTTCGGCCTGCTGTTCACCGTCCTGTTCCTGCTGCCCATCGGGTACGCGCTCTGGCAGAGCCTGTACCGCGTGGAGCGCTCCGGCCTCGGCTTCGGCCCGGCCAGAACGGTCTTCGCGGGGCTCGACAACTACACCGCGGCCCTGGGCGACGGTTCGTTCCTCGCGGGCGTCGGCCGGGTGCTGCTCTTCGGCGTGGTCCAGGTCCCGGTGATGCTCGGACTGGCCCTCGGCCTCGCCCTGCTGATCGACGCCAAGGGCACCCGGCTGCGGAAGTTCTTCCGGCTCGCCTACTTCCTCCCGTACGCGATCCCGGGCGTCGTGGCCACCATCCTCTGGGCGTTCCTCTACCTGCCCGGCACCAGCCCGCTCGTCGCCGGACTGAGGGACATCGGCATCGACGCCGACTTCCTCTCCTCCGGCACCGTCCTGTGGTCGATGGCCAACATCGTCACCTGGACCTGGACCGGCTACAACATGCTGGTCATCCTCTCCGCCCTGCAAGCCATCCCCAGCGAGCTCTACGAGGCCGCCGACCTCGACGGCGCCGGCCCCTGGCGGACCGCCTGGCACATCAAGATCCCGCTGGTGGCCCCCGCCCTGGTGCTGACCGGGATCTTCTCCATCATCGGCACCCTCCAGCTCTTCACCGAGCCGATGGTCCTGCATTCGCTGGCCTCGACCGTCTCCGCCGACTACACGCCCAACATGGCGGCGTACAACGCGGCGTTCGGCACCAACGACTACGGCAAGGCCGCGGCCATCGCCGTCCTGCTGGCCCTGGCCACCTGCGTCCTGTCCTTCACCTTCCTGCGCCTCTCGGTGCGCATCACCGGAAACCGGGTGACCGCATGAGCACCGCCGACCTCCGCCGCCGCCCCGAGACCGCGGGCCCGGCGCGCCGCCGCCCCGCCGGGCCCGCCCGACTGGGTGCCCCCGGCCGCCGTCCGCGCCCCAACGTCCTCGGCACGGCCGTCCTGTTCGTGCTCTCCGCCTACTTCCTGCTGCCCGCCTGGTGGCTGCTGGTGGCCTCCACCAAGAGCAGCAGCGACCTGTTCGGCAGCGGCGGTTTCTGGTTCTCCACCCTCCACCTCGGCGACAACCTGCACGACCTGGCCACCGCCAACGGCGGGCTCTACTTCCGCTGGCTCCTCAACACCGTGCTGTACGCGGGCGTCGGCGCCGCGGCCGCCACCCTGCTCGCGGCGATGGCCGGCTACGCGCTCACCAAGTACCGGTTCCGGGGCCGCGAGGCGGTGTTCAACACGATCCTCGCCGCGGTGCTCGTCCCCGCGCCGCTCCTCGCCCTGCCGGTCTACCTGCTGCTGTCCAAGGCCCATCTGGTCAACACCGTCTGGGCGGTCCTGCTGCCCAGCATGGTCAGCCCGTTCGGCGTCTACCTCAGCCGGATCTACGCCGCCGCGTCCGTCCCGGACGAGATCCTGGAGGCCGCCCGGATGGACGGCGCGGGGGAGTTCCGGATCTTCTTCACGGTGGTCCTGCGGATCTTCTCGCCGGCGCTGGTGACCATCTTCCTGTTCCAGTTCACCACCATCTGGAACAACTTCTTCCTGCCGCTGGTCACGCTCTCCGACCAGAAGCTCTGGCCGGTCAACCTCGGCCTCTACTACTGGAACGGCCTGCGGGACCACACCCCGTACAACCTGGTCGTCACGGGCTCGTTGGTCTCGGTCGTCCCGCTGGTCGTGGCCTTCCTGCTGTTGCAGCGGTTCTGGCGCACCGACCTGACGGCGGGCGGCGTCAAGGCCTGAACCGGGCCCCGGGGCGTGGTCGGTGGATCAGGCCACCCCCGGGGCCCGTCGGCGGTCAGGCCCGCCGGACCCGGACGCCGCAGCCGGTGACGGCCCGCTGCTGCGCCTCCGTCAGGCCGTCGTCCGTCACCAGGTCGTGGACGTCGGAGAGCGGGCAGATCCGGGCGAAGGTGACCTTGCCGACCTTGGTGCTGTCGGCCAGCACGACCGAGCGCGCGCTGCTGCGCAGGAACGCCCGGTCGGTCTGGGCCTCCATCTCGTCGTGCGTGGTGCAGCCCTCCTGCGCCGTCAGGCCGTCGACCCCGATGAAGGAGATGTCCAGGTGGTACTGCGAGAGCATCCGGTCGGCGGCCGGACCGACCAGCTCGTAGCTGGCCGTGCGGGCGATGCCGCCGATCACCACGAGGCGCACCTCGGGGCGGACGATCAGGTCGGCGGCGATGTTCACCGCGTTGGTCACGACGGTGATGCCGGTGCGCTCGGCGAGCACCCGGGCGAGCTCGCTGGTGGTGGTGCCGCCGCTGAGGCCCACCACCGCCCCCTCCGGCACGAGTTCGGCCGCGGCCAGGGCGATCCGGCGCTTCTCCTCCCGCTGCTTCTCGCCGCGGTGGCGTAGCGGCAGTTCGAGGTTGACCGAGCCGGTCACCGCGCCGCCCCGGGTGCGGTGCAGCAGCCCCTGCTCGTGGAGCTCCTGGAGATCGCGGCGCACGGTCGCGGTCGAGACGTCCAGGAGTTCGGCGAGCGCGTGCACATCGGCGCTCCCCGCTTCGGTGACGTGCGAGAGGATCCGGGTGGCGCGATCAGCTTTGAGCATGACGAGATTCTAGCCCGGTCCGGAGCCAAACCCCTGGGTGGCGCCGGGTCGGACTGATTTCGGCGAGCAGGTCGCAGGTCTGGTCGTCCGCTCGAAACTGACTATCATGGCGATGAAACAAGCAACTTCACTCAGTTCTACGGCTGCCCGGAGCAGCGCCGGAGGTGACCGCGTGACCACCGCGGACCGTGACCGTACCGCACTGGCCGGCGCCCGGCTGGTCCTGCCCGGCGGCGTCGTCGAGGGCGGCCGCCTGGCCGTCGAGGGCGACCGGATCGCCGGCCTCGGAGGCGAGAGCGAGCCCGGCGACCTCGACCTGACCGGGTACACCGTCGTCCCCGGCTTCGTCGA